>NZ_JBEZWX010000007.1:0-277349 GCF_040637635.1 Streptomyces sp. NPDC028635
GGCGCGGCCCCGCGCGTCCGGCGAGCCGGCGGGAGCCGGCCGACCGTCCCCCGCCGCCCGCTGCGGGACGGCGGGGGCGACACCGGCCGCGCCGGCGCCCTGTGCCTCACCCGGGCGCTGCCGGAGGGCGTGTGACGGGTTCCGTGTCACGTCCAGGCGCGTCCGAAGATGTCAGCGGTACGACCCCCCGCGAGTCGTACCGCTTTCCGCTTCCCCCGGCCTGAGCGGGCAGGGCGTGACCGGCCGGGCCGGTCACGGGGCGGTGCGGCGCAGGGCCTGGCGTTCCTTCTCGGACAGGCCGCCCCAGACGCCGAAGCGTTCGTCGTGCTCCAGGGCGTGGTCCAGGCAGGCGGAGCGGATCGGGCACAGGGCGCAGATCTGCTTGGCCTCGCGGACGGAGCTGCCGGGCTCGGGGAAGAAGAAGTCGCCTCCGGTCTGCGCGCACAGCGCCTCCTGCTGCCAGGCGAGGTCGGGCATGTCGATCGTCTCGGTGTACATGGCCGAGAGCGTGCCGTGCGGCGCAAAACGTTCGATCAACGCCGGATCAACGCCTCCCCCGGGCCTCCCGCCACCCGATGATGCCCCCGCCGCCCGGCGGCGCGCACGGCGGCGCGCGGGACGGTTCTGCGGCAGCGCTTGTCAGTGGGCGGTGCAAGACTCGGCAGAGCAGACAGCGGGACCTTCGAAGGAGGGCGACGATGCTCACCACCCGTTTCGTCAACGGCGCTCCGAACTGGATCGATGTCGGCACGCCCGACATCGAGGGCGCCACGCGCTTCTACGGCGCTCTCTTCGGCTGGCGGTTCCAGTCGGCGGGGCCGGACGCCGGCGGCTACGGCTTCTTCCAGCTGGATGGGAAGACCGTGGCCGCCGGCGTGCAGATCACACCGGAGCAGGGCGGGCCGGCCTGGACGGTGTACTTCCGGAGCGGCAATGCCGAGGCCACCGCGAAGGCCGCCGAGCAGGCGCACGGCAGTGTGCCGTTCCGGCCGCTGGACGTGATGGGTGAGGGCACCATGGCGGTCCTCGCCGACCCGGCCGGGGCCCGCTTCGGCATCTGGCAGCCGGGGCGCACGAAGGGCCTCGACGTGGCCGGTGACAGCCGTTCACTGACGTGGGTCGAGCTGTACACGGCGGACGTCGCCGCGGCGGCCGCGTTCTACCACTCGGTGCTGGGCCTGGAGACCTCCGGGGTGCCCTTCCCCGGCGGCACGTACACGTGCGTCAATCCCGCCGAGGGGGGCGAGGACGCCATGTTCGGCGGGGTCGTCGCCCTGGCCGACGACCCGGCCGAGACGGAGGCGTACTGGCTGCCCTACTTCGAGGTGCCCGACGTGGACACGGTCGTCGCCACGGCACAGGAGCTGGGGGGCACGGTCCGGGTGCCGGCCATGGACGTGGAGGGCGTCGGCCGGATGGCCCGCCTCGCCGATCCGTACGGGGCCCGGTTCGCGGTGATCAGGAGCGCCCCGCGGCAGGAGTGACGGCGGTGCGCGGGGCTCCGCGGCCTGCCGCCTCACCTGACCCGCGGCTACGCGGACGCGCGGCGCACGAGGGTCGTGGGCAGCACCACCCCGGGCGGCCCCTGCACCACGCCGGGCAGCCCGTCCACCGCGTCCTGTGACGCCGCACCGTCGCGGTCGAGACCGGCCAGCAGCAGCCGCGCCATCAGCCGGCCCATCTCCTCGATGTCCTGACGGACCGTCGTCAGGGGCGGGTCGGTCTGCTCGGCGACGGTGACCATGTCGTCGAAGCCGATGACGGCGACGTCGTCGGGGACACGCCGGCCGTGCTCGCGCAGCACGCGCAGCGCGCCGGCGGCGCTGAGGTCGTTGCCGGCGAAGACGGCGTCCAGGTCGGGGCGGCGGTGCAGCAGTGTGCGCATGGCCCGCTCGCCGCCGGCCGCGGTGAAGTCTCCCTCGGCGACCAGGGACGGGTCGCTCGCGCCCAGGGCGTCCCGGTAGCCGTCGAGCCGGTCCGCCGCCGACGTCTGGTCGAGCGGCCCGGTGATGTGGGCGACGCGGTCGCGGCCGAGGGCGAGGAGGTGGCGGACGGCCTCGCGGGCGCCGCCCCGGTTGTCGCTGTCGACGTAGGAGGCGCTGCGGTCGCCGTCGCGCCAGCCCGGACGGCCGCCGAACACCGTCGGGACGCCGGCGTCGTGGATCAGGCCGGGCAGCGGGTCGTCGAGGTGCAGCGAGAAGACGAGTGCCCCGTCGACATGGCCGCCGGAGAGGTAGCGGGCCACGCGCGCGTGGTCGTCGCGTCCCTCGGTGAGCAGCAGCACGAGCTGGTTGTCGTGCGCGGTCAGCTCCCGGCTGATGCCGCGCAGTTGCAGCGCGAAGAAGGGGTCGGCGAAGACGCGGGTCTCGGGTTCGGCGATGACGACGGCGATGGCGTCGTGCCGCCGGGTCACCAGGCTGCGGGCGGCCTGGTTCGGGACGTAGCCGAGTTCGTCGACGGCGCGCCGGACCCGCTCCACGAGGTGCGGCCTGACCCCGTCGCCGCCGTTGACCACCCGGGACACCGTCGCCCGGGACACGCCGGCACGGGCGGCGACGGCCTCCAGCGTGGGGCGCGGGGCTGTCTGGGTCACGTCGGGCTCCTCGGCGGCGGGGTGCGGCCAGGATAGCCCCGGGAGAAGGCGCCTAGGACGGTGTGCCGGTCTCGTCCGTGGGCCGGGTGCGGCGGGCGCGGCTCGGCTGGACCCGCTTGGGCTCGCCCGGCATCTTCGGGTACTCGGGCGGGTAGGGCAGGTCGCCGAGGCCGTGGTCGTGCTCGTCCTTGGTCGCCAGGTCGAGCAGCGCCTGAAGCGAGTAGCGGTGGTCGTCCATGTCGGCGTGGACGTCGCCGAGTTCGGCGAAGCGGGCCGGCATCGTCACGAGGTCGAAGTCGCGCGGATGGGCGACACCGACCTCCTCCCAGCGCAGCGGCGCGGACACGGGGGCGTGCGGGCGGGGCCGGACGGAGTAGGCGGAGGCGATGGTGCGGTCGCGGGCGGTCTGGTTGTAGTCGATGAAGATGCGCTCGCCCCGCTCCTCCTTCCACCACTTGATGGTGACCTGCTCGGGCATCCGGCGCTCCATCTCCCGGCCCACGGCGATCGCGGCGCGGCGCACCTGGGTGAAGGTCCAGCGCGGTTCGATGGGCACGAAGACGTGCAGGCCGCGACCGCCGGAGGTCTTCGGGAAGCCGCGCAGTCCGCCGAACTCGTCCAGGACGGCGCGCAGTTCGTGCGCGGCGCGGGCGGCGTCGTCGTAGTCGGTGCCGGGCTGCGGGTCGAGGTCGATGCGCAGTTCGTCGGGGCGGTCGACGTCGTCGCGGCGCACCGGCCAGGGGTGGAAGGTGAGTGTGCCGTACTGCGCGGCCCACAGGACCGCGGCCTCCTCGGTGGGGCACATCTCGTCGGCGCTGCGGCCGCTCGGGAAGGTGATGTGGGCGGTGGGGATCCAGTCGGGCATGTTCTTCGGGGCGCGCTTCTGGTAGAACCACTCGCCGGTGACCCCGTCCGGGTAGCGTTCGAGCGTGGTGGGGCGGTTGCGCAGGGCGCGCAGGATGCCGGGGCCGACGGCCTGGTAGTAGCGGGCGAGGTCCAGCTTGGTGAAGCCGCGCTCGGGGAAGAAGACCTTGCCGGGATTGGACAGGCGTACGGTCCTGCCGCCCGCTTCGAGTTCCACCGCGTCACCCATGCGGCCACGGTAGGCGCAGCCCGCACACTTCGCATACCGGGTGAATCACCCGTGGTTCACTCGGTCACCGTGTCGCCGTGGCGGTGGGCGACCCTCCACCGGCCGTCCTCACGGCGGTACACCTGGGTGGCCCGCAGGGTGTACGTGCGCGGCTGCCCGTCGACGGAGACGGAGGTGTGTTCGAGGCCCACCGTGTAGGCCATGTCGCCCACGACGTCGCAGGCGAGCAGTTCGAACGCGTACGACGTGCAGTGCGAGAACGACCGGGCGAGGGCCGTGAAGAGGCGGTCGATGCCGTCCTGCCCGTGGGCGTTGCGCCATGCCCCGAGGACGCTCACGGGTTCCCTGCGTGACCACAGGGCCCGGCGGGGCGCCGCGTCGCCGTTGTGCAGTGCGAGTTCCGCCTCGTACAGCGTGGTCGCGACCCAGCTCAGGAAGTCGTCGCGGTCGGTCATGCCGCCCAGCATGCACCGGGCGGACATCCGTGACGAATCGTACAGTCGGTGCATGGACCTGCCCGTCATGCCACCCGTGAAGCCGATGCTCGCCAAGTCCGTCGCGAAGATCCCGCCCGGCATGCACTACGAGGCGAAGTGGGACGGGTTCCGCGCGATCGTGTTCCGCGACGGGGACGAGGTCGAGCTGGGCAGCCGTACCGGCAAGCCGTTGACCAGGTACTTTCCCGAGCTGGTGGCGGCACTGAAGGAGCGCGTGCCCGAGCGGTGCGTGCTGGACGGGGAGATCGTCATCGCCCTGGAGGGCCGGCTGGACTTCGACGCGCTCACCGAGCGCATCCATCCCGCCGACTCGCGGGTGCGGATGCTGGCCGAGAGGACCCCGTCCTCCTTCGTGGCGTTCGACGTGCTGGCGCTGGGCGACGAGTCGGTGACCGGCGTGCCGCTGACCGACCGGCGGGCGCTGCTGGCCGAGGCGCTGACCGGTGCGACGCCACCGGTGCACCTGGCGCCGGCGACCACGGACATCGAGGTGGCCGAGCGGTGGTTCGAGGAGTTCGAGGGGGCCGGCCTGGACGGGGTGATCGCCAAGCCGCTGGGTCTGCGCTACCTCCAGGACGAGCGCGCCATGTTCAAGATCAAGCACGAGCGGACGGCGGACGTCGTGGTCGCCGGGTACCGCTTCCACAAGTCGGGGCCGATCGTGGGGTCCCTGCTGCTCGGTCTGTACGACGACAAGGGCGCGCTGCAGCATGTGGGCGTGTCGGCGGCGTTCTCGATGAAGAAACGTGCCGAGCTGGTGGAGGAGCTGGAGCCGCTGCGCATGGAGGACGTCGCGGGGCATCCCTGGGCGGCCTGGTCGGAGGAGGCCGCCCACGAGACGGCGCGGCTGCCGGGGGCGCCGAGCCGCTGGTCGGGCAAGAAGGACCTGTCCTGGGTACCGCTGCGGCCGGAGCGGGTGGTGGAGGTGGCGTACGACCACATGGAGCACGGGGCGCGCTTTCGGCACACGGCCCGTTTCCGCCGCTGGCGCCCGGACCGGACGCCGGAGAGCTGCACCTACGCGCAGCTGCAGGAGCCGGTGCGGTACGACCTCGCCGAGGTCCTCGGCGACTGACGGCCCCCGCCGGGCCCGCCGCCCGGGTCTGTCCGCAGCGGGCTGACGGCGGCAGCGGCGGGCAGCCAGGGGTCGTCAGGTCACGGCTTCATCAGGACCTTCACCGCGCCGTCCTGCTTCTTCTGGAACATCTCGTAGGCGTGCGGGGCCTCGTCGAGCGGCAGCCGGTGGGTGGCGAAGTCGTCGACGCCGAGGGGGTCCTCGTCGGTGAGGTACGGCAGGATCTCGTCGGTCCAGCGGCGCACGTTGGCCTGGCCCATGCGGAGCTGGATCTGCTTGTCGAACAGGGTCAGCATCGGCAGCGGGTCGGCCATGCCGCCGTAGACCCCGACCAGGGAGAGCGTGCCGCCGCGGCGGACCAGTTCGATGGCGGTGTGCAGGGCCGCGAGCCGGTCGATGCTGAAGCGCTCCATGAGCGGGCTGACCAGCTTGCGCGGCATCGAGGAGGTGGCCTGCTGGGCCAGCTTGGCGATGGCGCTGCCGTGCGCCTCGGTGCCCACCGCGTCGATCACGGCGTCGGGCCCGCGCCCGTCGGTCTGGTCACGGATGGCGGTGACCAGCTCCTTCTCGTTGTCGAAGCTGTTCAGGTCGAACGTCTCCACGCCCCGTTCCTTCGCCCGGCGCAGCCGGTCCGGCACCAGGTCCACGCCGAACACCCGGCCGGCGCCGCGCACCTGGGCCACCCGGCAGGCCATGTCGCCGATCGGCCCGAGTCCGAGCACGGCGACGCTGCCGCCCTGCGGGACGTCCGCGTAGGCGACGGCCTGCCACGCGGTGGGCAGCACGTCGGAGAGGTACACGAAGCGGTCGTCGGGCGGCCCCTCCGGGATCTTGATGGGGCCGAACTGGGCCTGCGGGACGCGCAGATACTCGGCCTGCGCGCCCGGCACCGAGCCGTACAGGCGGGTGTAGCCGAAGAGGGCGGCGCCCATGCCCTCGCCGGTGACCTGGGTGGTCTCGCACTGGGTGGGGAGCCCGTTCAGGCACATCCAGCAGTCGCCGCAGGCGATCTGGAACGGCACCACGACCCGGTCGCCGACCTTCAGGTCCGGCACTCCGGCGCCGACCTCCTCGACGATGCCCATGGGCTCGTGGCCGAGGATGTCGCCGGGCGTCATGAACGCCGTCAGCACCTCGTACAGATGCAGGTCGGAGCCGCACAGCCCGGACGAGGTGACGCGGATGACGGCGTCCGTGGGTTCCTGGATCTTCGGATCGGGGACCGTCTCCACCCGTACGTCCCGCTTGCCCTGCCACGTCACTGCCTTCATCGCGCCGGCTCCCTCCGCCGTGGGTGCGCATCCGGACCTGCGCCCGGGTACCCGGACGGCCCCCGGCGAACCGTCGGAAGGCGGTTGCGCTGAGCCGATCGGCGGAGCCGGCACGACGGAGGGAGAACAATCGGGTATGTCCACTGATGATCCGACAAGCGGACTATCGATGACCGAGCTGGGCGGGTGGCGACGGTGGGCACAGGACGTGGGGCGCGCGCACGACGCGCGGTGACGACGACGGCGCTCCTGGCCGTCACGCTGACGATCGCGTCGGCCGCGGGCTGCACCGCGGGACGGGGTGCCGTCGACGACGGACGCGACCACGGGCACGGCACGGCGCCCTCGCCCACGGGGCAGGAGACGAGACCGCCGTCCACCGGGCAGGGGACGAGACCCGCGCCGAGCGGCCAGGAGACGGGGACCGCGCCCGGCGGCCGGCCGTCGGGGCCCTCGCCCAGCGGTCAGGAGACCGCCCCGGGTCCCGTGATCGCGGTGAAGATCGACAACTCGAGCGCGGCCCGGCCGCAGACCGGCCTGGACGCGGCGGACATCGTCTACGTCGAGCAGGTCGAGGGCGGGCTGAGCCGGCTGATGGCGGTGTACGCGACCTCCGTACCGTCCGTGGTCGGCCCGGTGCGCAGCGCCCGCGAGTCGGACCTGGAGCTGCTGCGCCAGTTCGACCGGCCCACGCTCGCCTTCTCCGGCGCCCAGAGCAAGCTGCTGCCGCTGATCGAGCGGGCCCCGCTGCGGGCGGAGACCCCGGGCCGGACCAGGGGCGCCTTCGAGCGCGGCCCCGGCCGCCCCGCTCCGCACAACCTCTTCCTGCGCCCGCGCGCGCTGCTGGACCGTGAGCCCGGCGCGGCGGCGCTGACCACGGGTTTCCGCTACGGCGCGGCGCCCGCGGGCGGGCATCCGCTGGCGTCGCGGACGGTGCGCTTCCCGCTCGCCACCTTCACCTTCACCTGGTCCGCGGACCGGCACCGCTACCTGGTCGCGATGGACGGGGCGCCCGCCGTGACGACCGACGCGGGACCGATGGCACCGGCGACGGTCGTCGTGCAGTACGTCAAGGTGCGCCCGTCCGAGTTCCACGACTTCCTCGGCCACGCCACGCCGTACACGGAGACGGTGGGGGCGGGCGCCGCGACGGTGATGCGCGACGGGCGCGCCTACCGGGCGACCTGGAAGCGCCCGACGGCCACGGAGGGCACACGCTTCGAGACCAACGACGGGAAGCCGATGACCTTCGCGCCGGGCCAGGTCTGGGTGGTCCTCGCCAAGGCCGCCTGATCCGCGCGCGGCGGGACGGGGTCCGCCTGGTCCGCAGACCGGCAGTTCGCGGCGGGTCCGCCGGGTCCGCTCGCGGCGGGTCCTCCGCGCCGGTCAGCCGGTCGGGGCGGCGACCGGGTCCTCCGCGCCGGTCAGCCGGTCGGGGCGGCGACCGGCTCGGGGTTGCGCAACCCCTCCCTGACCGCCCTGGTGGCGCACGGCCACTACGACGAGCCGGCGATGCACGTCCGGGCGGCGCGGCGCAACGGGCTCTCACCGCAGGAGATCGGCGCGGTGCTGCCGCAGACGGCCGTGTACTGCGGGGTGCCGGCGGCGAACTCGGCGTTCGCGACGGCCCAGCGGGTGCTCGCGGAAGGAAGGACCGAGGGCGCCCGCTGCGGGCCGGCCGAGGGTGTCCCTGCCGGTCGTAGGCTCGGCCGCATCTCCCACGGGGGCGTGCGGTCGGCCTACGGTGGGGGCATGTCCACTGTTCTGATCACCGGGGCGACCTCGGGTCTCGGGCGGTACGTCGCCTTCGAGCTGGTGCGCGCCGGGCACCGCGTCCTGGCGCACGGGCGCGATGCGGGCCGCACCGAGCGGCTGGTCGACGAGCTGCGCGCGGAGGGCGACGCGGAGGGCTTCGTCGCCGACCTGGCCTCGCTCGCGCAGGTCCGTGAACTGGGCACGCGGGTCGCCGCCGCCCGTCCGGATCTCGATGTGCTGATCAACAACGCGGGGGTGGGCGCCGGGTCGCCGGGCAGCGGCCGGGAGGTGAGCGCCGACGGCCACGAACTGCGCCTCGCGGTCAACTACCTGGCACCGGTCGCCCTGACCCGCGCCCTCCTGCCGGTGCTGCGCGAGAACACCCCCGCCCGGATCGTCAACGTCGGCTCGGCCGGGCAGGAGCCCCTCGATCCCGACGACCCCGAGCTGACCCGCCGTTACAGCGGGACGTCGGCGTACTGCCGCAGCAAGTTCGCGCTGGCCGCGCACACCTTCACGCTCGCGGAGGAGCTGGCCGGCACGGGTGTCGCGGTGAACGTGCTGCACCCGGCCACCTACATGGACACCGGGATGGTCCGCGAGGCGGGCGTGGCGCCGTGGAACTCCGTCGCGGACGGCGCGCCCGGTGTGCTCGCCCTGGCGACCGGGGAGTCGGGCACGGGCGGCTACTTCGACGGGACGCGTCCGGCGCGGGCGCACGAGGCGGCGTACGACCCGCGGGTGCGGGAGCGACTCGCCGCGGTGACGGAGCACCTGCTCACGATGTGACGCAGGAGCGGCTCACGGCGGGACCGGCGGCGGCTCACGGCGTGGCGGCTCGTGCGGATGTCACGCGGCGGCGCACCGCTCACGAGCTGACGCGGCTCAGCCCCCGGACCGTCTGAAGCGCCTGTGTCGCCCGCTCGGCCAGCCCGTCGGCGCCGCAGGAGCGGGCCAGTGCCAGGCCGCGTTCCAGCTCGGCGTCGGAGCGGGCCAGGATGCCGTGCTCGATCCGCGCGGCGGCGTGCTCGTACTGCGCGGGCGAGGCCGCCAGACACGTCACCGCCTGCGCGGCCAGGTCGACCGCGCGGCGGCCGGTCTCCAGGGCCGCCGCGCAGCGCAGGGCTTCCCCGATGGCGGTGTCGGTGCCGAAACGCTCGGCCCGCCGGCGGGCGTCGGCGGCGAGCCGGGCGGCGCGGGCGGGGTCCTCGGCCGCCAGCGCCCGGGCCAGGTCCGCGGCCCAGGGCACCATCACCGGGTTGTGGTGGCCGCGCGCGGCGGCCGCCTTCTCCGCGGCCTCGAGTTCGTTGATCCCGTCCTTGGTGCGGCCGACGGCGAGCAGCAGCCGGCCGCGCACGGAGCGGGGGTCGGGCAGCACGATGGTGGACGGATACGGCGGGGCGAAGCCGTACTGCTCGGCGATCGACCAGGCCTCCTCGACATGGCCGCGGGCGAGCAGCGTGTCGACCAGGTTGCAGGTCGCCGACCAGTACAGGGGCAGGCCACGGCCGACGCGTTCGGCGAGTCGCAGCGCCTCGCGCAGGGACTCCTCGGCCTCCCGCAGCCGGCCGCGCCTGCGGTGCCCGAAGCCGACGTAGGCGTGGGCGAGGGCGAGGTGGCCGCCGCTCCAGCCCGCGGACTCGTAGGCGCGCAGGGCGTCGGTGAAGAGGGCTTCGGCGCGGTCGAGACGGTCGGTGTAGGCGTAGGCGCTCGCCAGCATCATCGGCAGTTCGAGGCCCCACTCGGCGTCGGTCCAGCCGAGGCCGGGGGCGAGACGGCCGTTGACGAGGGCGCGGTCGCAGACCTCGACGACCTCCTCGGCGTTCTCGCCGCGGCTCATGGCGTCGAAGCCGCGCAGGATGAGCAGGGCGCGTTCGGAGTTGTCGCGTCCGGTGCAGGTGCGGGCGAGCCCGGCGAGCCGCTCGGAGCGGCCCGGGGTGGGCGCCTCACCGGCGTGGATGCCCTCCCACATGAACTGCACGGCCTGCAGGCGCAGCCGCGCCGGGCCGTCCGGCAGCCGGGCCGCCTCGGCCTCGACGGTGCGGACGGCCTCCTCCAGCTGGTCGTTGTGCAGGAGTGCCTGCGAGAGGCGTACGACGGCGTCCACCCGGACGTCGTCGCCGAGGCCCGGCAGCGCGAGGGCCTGGCGCAGGTGGCCGATCGTCTTCGCGGGGGCGGTGAGCAGGGTGGCGCAGCCGAGTTCGTACAGCACGCGTGCCCGCACCTCGGGCAGGGGCGGCTCCTCCAGGGCGCGTTCCAGGCAGCGGCGGGCGGCGTCGGGGGCGCCGACGGCGAGGTGTTCGCGGGCGGCTTCGCGCAGCTGGCCGACGAGTTCCTCGTCGTCGTCCGGGTGGACCTGGAGCAGATGGCGGGAGGCGGCCGCGGGGCCGAGGCCGAGGTCGGTGACGAGCTGGGCGGCGATGCCGTGCATGGCGCGGCGCAGGGCGTCGGGGATGGAGTCGTAGACGGCGGTCGCGATCAGCGGGTGGACGAACTCCAGGGCGCCGTCCCGGGCGGGGCCGGCGGCCGGGTCGGGTGCGGTGAGGATGCGCGCGTTCTTCAGGAGTCCGGCGCAGCGGACGGCGTCCTCGTGCTGCATGGTGGCGAGCCGCGCGACCAGGTCGAGGGTGATGGCGTCGCCGAGGATGGCGGCGGCCCAGGCGAACCGGGTGGCGTCTATGCCGAGTTGTTCGAGTCGGGCGACCAGGCCGCCGCCGCGCGCGGAGCGGTTGAGGTCGCGCAGTTCCGCGGCGGAGGACTCGGCCGGCAGGAGTTCGCTGTCGCGGACCTTGGCGAGGAGCTCGACGGTCTCGTACGGGTTGCCGCCGGTGACGGCCCACACCTCGCGGCAGAAGGGGGCGTCGGCGTGTCCGCCGAGCGCGGCGCGCGTGAGGCCGGCGACGGCGTCCGGGGTGAGGGCACTGAGCACGGCGGCGGGGCGTCCGGCGGCGGCGACGGCCTCCAGCAGGCGTGCGCTCTCCCCGGCGATCTCACCGGGCCGGCGGGCGACGACCACGAGGACGGGCAGGTCGTCGAGGCGTTCGGTGAACGCGGCGAGCCAGCGCAGGGTTTCCTGGTCGGCCCAGTGGGCGTCGTCGATGAGCAGCACCAGCGGCCAGTCCCTGGTGGCGAGGCGGCGTACGGCGGCGACGAGTCCGTCGCACACGCCCTGCGGGTCGGCGTGGCCCTCCCCCGGTTCCGCTATGCCGAGCGCCGGGCCTGCTATGTCGTACCAGTCGCCGAGGTACTCGCGGGCCTCCTCCGGCAGCATCGGGACGAGCGCGGGCTGCAGCAGCTGCCGTACGACGTTGAAGGGGACGGAGCGCAGGGTCTCGCCGCCGCGGGCCGACCAGACGGTGCAGCCACGGGCCTCGGCGATCCGGCGGGTCTCGGCCAGCAACGCGGTCTTGCCCAGGCCGGCCTCGCCGCGGAACACCAGCAGGGTGCCGGAGGACGTCCCGTCCGCGCACAGCTCGTCCACCGCCCGTGCGACGACGGCGAGTTCCTGGTCGCGCTCCCACAGGGAAGCCGAGGCGGCCGTCGTGGGCCGTACCTCCGTCATCCCGCTACCTCCCCAAGTCGCCCGAACGACGTACCGACGTCGAGCCTAGCCCCCTCGGCCGCCGAACGGTGCGCCGTGAGGGCAGGTGTTGCCGCGGAGGGTGAAAGGGAGTATGGAGAACGGCGGCCGGGCCTGCGGGGTGCGGGGAGGCCGTCAACGGGGGGCCACGGGCCGTGAATTGACGCGGGGTCGGCCGGAGTTTGACGGGGCAGCCGCTCGGGGGGATGAGGGGCCGCCCGGGGGGGGCGGCGGGGCCGGTCGGCGAAAGCCCCGGCGAATGGGCCGGGTCGTGGGGGCGGCGGGCGGCCGGGGCGACTCCCCCGGGTGCGGGGGCAGCGGACGATGCGGGCGGCGGGGCGCGGAGGGGAGTCCGCGGTGGGGGTTCTCATCCGGCTTTCAGGCGGGGCTCATACGGTGGGGGCATGACGCAGGTGACTCCTCCCGGGTGGTATCCCGACCCCGGGCAAAGCAGTGACGGTCCCGCCACCGAGCGCTGGTGGGACGGCGGGGCGTGGACGGACCGGACGCGCCCGGCGGGGGCCGCCGCCTGGGGTCCCCCGGCCGGCGGACCGGCGACGCCGGACCACCCCGGGTACCCGGCATACCCGGCGTACCCCGCCTACCCCGGTCAGCCGCCCGCCCGGCGTGGGCGGCGCGGGCTGCGGATCGGCATCGCCGTCGCCGCCGCGGTCGCCGTGCTGGCGAGCATCGGCGTCGGGGTGTACGCCCTGACCGACGGCGGCGGCCGGCGCACCGACGTGCGGCAGGGGCAGGGCCCGGAACCCGACCGGGGTGGCCGCCCGGGCGGGGGCGGTGAGGACGGTGACGGCGGTCCGGGCGGGCGGTCGCCGTCACCGGGGCAGAGCGAGGCGCCGAAGATCGACAGCGGTTCGGCGACCGACGCGGCGAGCGGCATCAGCCTGCCCATCCCGGACGGCTGGTACGGCCAGGAGTACGGCGCCGGCGCCGCCGTCACCTCCGACTCCTCCTACCCCTGCCCCGGCGAGCCCTCGCAGACCTGCACCAAGGGCGGTGCCTTCGCGGCCCCGGCGGCGATGCAGGGCATCCGGGGCAGCACCCCGGAGGAGGTCGCCAAGGCGGACATCGCGCAGAACGCGAAGGAGTCCTACGGCGGTGCCTCCTACGGCGCGATCACCTCGCACCAGGTGCTCGCCTCGCAGGCGGTCACCGTGGCCGGGCAGAAGGGGTACCTGGTCCGCTGGAAGGCGGTCACGAGCAAAGGCGCCGACGGTTACGTCGAGTCCCTGGCGTTCCCCTCCCCGGCCAGTCCCCGGATGATCGTCCTGGTCCGCTTCGGCGTGGACGCCGACCAGCAGGTGTCGGTCATCGACCGGATCACCCAGGGGATCAAGCAGGCCAGCGGCGGGGGCACGGGGCAGAGCGTCTGACCCGCCGAACGCGGACAGGACGACGGCCGGGTGGGACCCCCTCCGCTCAAGGAGGGTCCCACCCGGCCGGGGGGTGCGCGCCGCCCCCGTCCCCACGGTGCGGCGCGGCCGGGTCACCGTCCAGTCATCCCATGGACGGCGGCCCGGGTCTTCAGGTGAGGCCCAGTGCCGGGAGCACCACGGCCTCCACGAACCGCACCAGATAGTCGGAGTCCGCGTACTGCCCGTCGATGACGGGCCGGACCCGCAGGACGCCGTAGAGCTGCACCGGGACGAACTCCAGCGCCGGGTGGTCCGCGGCGATCTCGCCGCGCTCGACACCGCGGCGCAGGATGGCGCGCAGCGCCTCCATCTCGGGCTCGACGAGCGCCTCGCGCAGCGCCGCGCGCAGCTCCTCGTCCTGCATCACCGCGTGCCCCAGCGCCTGGAGCAGGCTCGTGTCCGGGCCGGACCACGCCCCGGCCTGGCGGGCCGCCTCGCGCAGGTCGGCGGCGACCGAACCGGTGTCGATGCCGGCGAACCGGCAGGCCCGGTTGGAGCGCAGCGCGGCCGCCACGAACTGGGGCTTGGTCTTCCACTGCCGGTACAGCGTGGACTTGCTGCACCGCGTGCTGGCGGCGACGCCCTCCATGGTGACGGCGTCGTACCCGCAGACGCGGATCTGGTCGAGGACGGCGTCGAAGAACTCCTGCTCGCGCTCAGGCGTGAGCTTGGAGCGGCGCGATGCGGCGGCCGTCTCCGGCCCGTCCGCGGCCTGCGACGTCATCGGGGCTTCACCTCGCTGGGATCCGTGGGGCGCCGACTTCCAGTGTGTCGCACCTCAATCGATACGCCAGTGTACCGGTACTGCGGCGTATCGGTACACTGGCGTATCGGTACGCAGTCGTATCGATGAGAACCACCGCACCACCGTCAGTGAAGGGGCCGGGGGATGAACGCCCGCACCGAGCCTGAAGCAGAGCCGGAAGAAGCAGAGCCCGAGCAAGCGGAGCCGGGTGACATAGCCGCGCGTACGGCGCGGCCGCCGCTCCTGCGCGAGCTGCTGCTCGTCGCCGGGCTCTTCCTCGTCTACAAGTTCGGCCGCCAGCTGGCCACCGGCCACACCGGCGAGGCCTTCCGCGACGCCCATCACGTGTGGGACCTGGAGCGGACCCTCCATCTGCCGGACGAGGGCACGGTGCAGTCGCTGCTGCTGCACGGCGACACGCTGGTCCGCCTCGCGAACACCTACTACGCGACGGTGCACTTCCCCGTCACGGCGGCCTTCCTGATCTGGCTCTATCTGCGCCGCCCGGCCCACTACGTCTGGGCCCGCCGGGTGCTGGCCGTGCTCACCGCCGCCGCGCTGGTGCTGCATCTCACGTTCCCGCTGGCCCCGCCGCGGATGCTCGCCGCCACCGGACTGATCGACACCGCACGCGTGTACGGCCCGTCGGTGTACGGGCCGCCGCAGACCGACCATCTGTCTAACCAGTTCGCGGCGATGCCGTCGCTGCACTTCGGCTGGGCCCTGATGGTCGCGATCGGCCTGTACGCCGCGACCCGCTCACGGTGGCGCCTGCTGTGGCTGCTGCACCCCGCGCTGACCCTGCTCGTCGTCGTCGGCACCGCCAACCACTACTGGCTGGACGCGATCGTCGCGACGGCCCTGCTCGGCGCCACCCTCGCGGTGATCCACCCGCCGCACCGAACGGCGACCACCGCGGGCCGGGGCCGCGAGCAGCTGCTGCCCGCCGAGGAGCGCGAGCTCGCGGGGGTGGCCCGGTGAACGCCGCTCTGCTCGCCGTGGTGCTGTCGCTGTTCTCCGCCGTCGCCTACGCCGCCGCGGCCGTCGCCCAGGAGCGGCTGGCCTCCCGCTCGTCCGGCGCCGGGCTGCTGCACATGCTGGGCAGCGGCGCCTGGTGGTGGTCGGTCGGGCTGAACGCCGGCGCGGCGCTGCTGCACGTCGTGGCCCTGAAGTACGGCCCGCTCACCGTCGTACAGCCGCTCGGGGCGCTGACCCTGGTGGCGGCGGTGCCGCTGGGGGCGCGGATGGCGGGGCGCCGGGTCAGCGCGATCGAGTGGCGGGGCACCGGGTTCACGCTGCTCGGGCTCGGCGCGATCCTCGTCACCGCGTCGGGTCCCGCGCCGGAGGACGTGCTCAGCGCGCCCGAGGCACTGGCGGTCGCGGGCGCGACGGCCGCGCTGATCGGCACGCTGTCCCGGCCGGGCGCCCGGCCCGGCCTCCGGCACGCGACGGCGTCCGGGCTGGCCTCCGGCGTGGCCTCCGCGCTCACCCAGACGGTCACGGTCGCCGCCACGGACCACACGGGGCCGCTGCTGAGCGTGCAGGTGATCGGGGTGGCGGTGCTGGTCGCGGCGTTCGCGACGGGCGGGCTGCTGCTGTCGCAGACCGCCTACCGGGGCGGCCTCGGCGCTCCGCTGGCGGTGGTGACGCTGGCGAACCCGGTGGCCGCCGCGGTGATCGGCGTGTCCCTGCTGGGCGAGCGGCTCCAGGGCGGGGCGCTCGGCATCCTGCTCGCGCTCGCGGGCGCGGGGTGCGCGGCCTGGGGTGTGCTGCTGCTGTCCCGGGCGGCCCCGCGGCCGGCCGGGACGCCCGCACCGGGACCGGCGACGTCACCCGCGCCCGAATCCGCATCCGCATCCACTTCCGCCCACGCACCCGCACCCGCACCCGCACCCGCACACGCACCCGCACACGACGAGCACCCGGTGGCCGCCGTGCTCGCCCTGGACCCGGACGCGGCGGTGCCCCGGCCGACGAGCGAACCGGGGCACCTGAGCGTGCTGTGAGGCGGTGACGCGCGCGCCGAGGCGACGGCCTCAGCCGAGGCCGCGGGCGTCCTGCTTCAGCGCAGTGTCGACGGTCAGGGCCGTCGCGACGACGAGGCTGAGCAGCGGGTCCGGCAGCTGGTAGTGGATCTGCAGGACGTAGTTGTCCGCGGTCGTGAACATCGTCTTGGCGAGGCCTTCCCAGGTCTTCGTGATCCGGGCCACCTCGTTGTCCGCGTGGTCGACGATCGCGAAGTTCCACGCGCGCCAGTTCTCCGCCTTGATGGCGCCGACCTTCTGGCCGTTCACCATCATCGCGAAGTTGATCTTCCCGAAGACGTTCTGCTGGACGATCTCACCGACCGGCGTGCCGTCCGGGCGCTCGACGATCACCCGGGACTTGAAGATCTTGCCCGGCCGGGTCAGCAGCATCACCGGCTGGCCGTAGGCGTCGCGGATCTCCAGCTTGACCTTCATGAACTGGTCGATGCTGTAGAGGAACCGCACGATCTTGCGCAGGACGCTCTGACCGACCTGGACGACCGCGCCGATCTCCCGGCCGTGCTGGTCCATGACCTTGTACTCGTTGGTCAGCTCGATCAGCTTGGCCTTCTGGTTCACCACCAGGACCGGCTCGGAGAACAGCGTCCCGCCGCCCGCGCCGCCCCCGGCGACACCGGCCTGCTGCTGGACCTGGCGCTGGACGCGCGGGTCGGGACCGGTCTGCTGGGCCGGCACGTGCGGGGCGGCCGGAGCCGGTGCCTGGGCCTGGGGGTGGCCCTGGGCCTGGGGCTGGCCCTGCTGGTCGGCGTGGGTGTGCTCGGTCCACTGGGAACCGTCCCAGTACCGCAGGGTCTGCTGCGCCCCGTGCGGGTCGGGGTACCAACCTGCAGGTGTGTTCGAATGCGTGGTCACCGGGGCACACTATCGCGCACCGGCCGGAAAGCAACCGCCGTTCCGGCGGGCGCCCGTGGCCCGGGCGCCCGCCGTCCGAAGCCCGAACGCCCGTCAGACGGTGGCGATGGCCGGGTCGCTGACGCCGGGTTGTCCATTCTCGACATGTCCGGCAAATCGGCGCAGATAGGCCGCGTCACCGTCGGCCGTCACCGTCAGGTCGTACCAGCGCCGGCCCGCCGTGAGGTCGACGAGCTGCTTCACGGTGGCGCCCGGCCGTACGCTCACGGACCGCTTGGCGCCGCCGTAGCCGTCGGTGACGGTCAGACGGGCGGTACCGGAACCGCTGTTGGTGAAGGTCAGCTCCAGGTTGTCCCCGCTCGGCCGGGCGGTGACCTCGGGACCGGTGACCTTGTTGCGGCCCTTGAAGGCACGCAGGAAGCCGTTCGGGCCGTGCACCGTGAGGTCGTACGAACCGCTCGAATACACCGAGTTCCAGGTGTCCGCAAGGGACTTCCCGGCCTCGGTGGTGTACGTCCAGGGGCCGTCGGTGCGATTGCCGGAGGTGACGAGGAAGGCCGCGCCCGCGGCGGCGCCGGAGGCGAAGGTGAGGGTGAACTTCCCGGCCGCCGCGTCGACCGAGCCGTCCACGGCCGGGTTGTACTTCAGGGGGCGGGCCGGCCGCAGGCCACGCTCCTGCTTGGGCAGCACCCCGGTGGCCGGCGGGACGGGCTTGTAGTCGGGGTGGCGCAGGCGGTCCGGCGGCTCGTAGGCGGCCGTGTCGGGCAGCGCGACCGGCCGGGTGTCCGAGCGGGAGAAGTCGAAGGCGGCGGTCAGGTCGCCGCACACGGCCCGCCGCCAGGGCGAGATGTTCGGCTCGTGCACGCCGAAGCGGTTCTCGATGAACCGGATGATGGAGGTGTGGTCCAGCGTCTCGGAGCAGACGTAACCGCCCTTGCTCCAGGGGGAGACCACCAGCATCGGAACGCGCTGGCCGAGCCCGTAGGGGCCGGCGACGTGGCTCGCGTCGCCCTTGAAGACGTCGAGGGAGGCGTCGACGGTCGACTTGCCCTGGGCGGCGGAGCCGGGCGGGAACGGCGGTATCAGGTGGTCGAAGAAGCCGTCGTTCTCGTCGTAGGTGATGAACAGCGCGGTCTTCGCCCACACCTCGGGGTTGGAGGTGAGCGCGTCCAGCACCTGGGCGACGTACCAGGCGCCGTAGTTGGCCGGCCAGTTCGGGTGCTCGGTGAACGCCTCGGGGGCGACGATCCAGGACACCTGGGGCAGCCTCCCGGCCGCCACGTCGGCCTTGAGCTGGTCGAAGTAGCCCTCGCCCTTGCGGTAGTCGGTGCCGGTGCGGGCCTTGTCGTACAGCGGGTTGCCCGGCTGGGCGTTCCGGTACTGGTTGAAGTAGAGCAGCGAGTTGTCGCCGTAGTTGCCGCGGTAGGCGTCCGAGATCCAGCCCCAGCTGCCGTTCGCGTCGAGACCGTCGCCGACGTCCTGGTAGATCTTCCAGGACACCCCGGCCTTCTCCAGCCGTTCGGGGTACGTCGTCCAGCCGTACCCCTTCTCGTCGTTGCCAAGGACGGGGCCGCCGCCGGTGCCGTCGTTGCCGACGTAGCCGCTCCACATGTAGTAGCGGTTGGGGTCGGTGGAGCCGATGAAGGAGCAGTGGTACGCGTCGCAGATGGTGAAGGCGTCGGCGAGCGCGTAGTGGAACGGGATGTCGTCGCGGTTCAGGTACGCCATCGTCGTGGAGCCCTTGGAGGGCACCCACTTGTCGTACTTACCCCCGTCGAAGGCGGCGTGTCCGTCGTTCCAGCCGTGCGGGAGGTCCTGGAGGAACGCCATGCCCAGGTCGTCGGCGTCCGGATGGAAGGGGAGGACGTCCTTGGTGCCGTCGGACTGGTACCAGACGGACTTGGCGCCGGGCCGGGTGGTGACCGGGCGGGGGTCGCCGAAACCGCGGACGCCTCTGAGGGTGCCGAAGTAGTGGTCGAAGGAGCGGTTCTCCTGCATGAGGACGACGATGTGCTCGACGTCCTCGACGGAGGCCGTGCGGTGGTTCGCCGGGAGGGCGGCGGCGCGCTGGATGCTCGCGGACAGCGCGGTGAACGCCGTGGTGGCGCCCGCGAGTTGGAGGAAGCGACGCCGGTTCACTTCGGGCATGGGGGACAGACCTCTCGTCGTGGCGGCGGCAACGCGCCGGTGAATGACGGAATGTGCGCGGAGCGAGTGTTCCAAGAGCATCAAACGTCAGGGAAGGGTCTGGTGGCACTCATGTGAACTCATCGCTACGGCAGGTGTGCGGAACCGGCCACACGGGGAGGTCGCGATCATGACAGGGATGCAGACGACGGTACCGACCAGGACAGAACGCCCCGTACGGCAGCTTCTTGCGGCATCCGTGGGCAATGCCGTCGAGTGGTACGACTGGTACGCCTACACGTTCCTGGCGACCTACCTCGCGCAGGCGGTCTTCCCCAAGGGCACGGGGAACTCCCTGGTGCCGCTGCTGTCGACGTTCGCCGTGTTCGCCGTCGGATTCTTCATGCGGCCGGTCGGCGGCCTCGTCATGGGCGCGATCGCCGACCGGCGCGGACGCCGGGCCGCGCTGACGGTCACCATCCTGCTGATGGGCGGCAGCAGCCTGCTGGTCGGCCTCACCCCGACCTACGCCTCGGCCGGACTGCTGGCGCCGGTGGTGCTGGTCACGGCCCGGCTGCTGCAGGGGCTGTCGGTGGGCGGCGAGTTCGCCGCCTCGACCACCTTCCTGGTGGAGTCGGCCGGACCCGGCCGGCGCGGACTGTTCTCCAGCTTCCAGTACGTCTCCACGACCGCGGGGCAGCTCGTCGCCTCCGGGATCGCGACACTGCTCGTGGACACGCTCACCGAGTCCTCGATGGACGGCTGGGGGTGGCGCGTGCCGTTCTGGCTCGGCGGCCTGTTCAGCCTGGTCGGGTTCTGGATCCGGCGGGGCGCGGAGGAGACCCGCAGCACCGAGCAGCGGCAAGCGCCCCGGCCCGGCCTGTTCGAGGCGCTGCGCCGCCATCCACGGGAGTCGCTGCTGATCGCCGGCATCACCGCGGGCGGCACCCTCGCCTACTACACCTGGACGTCGTACCTGCCCACCTACGCCGAACTCGAGGCGGGTGTCGCGAAGTCCGACGCGCTGCTCGCGGGGACGATCTCGCTGGCGTTCTTCGCCGTGCTGCAGCCGATCGGCGGGCTGCTCTCCGACCGGTTCGGCCGCCGCCCCCTGCTGCTGTTCTTCGGACTGGGATGCGCGCTGCTCTGCGTGCCGCTGCTGCACGCGCTGCGCGACTCCTTCGCGGTGCTGCTGCTGGTGCAGTCGGCCGGCATGGTGCTGCTGACCGGTTTCACCTCCATCAGCGCCGCCGTGAACGCCGAGGTGTTCCCGCCCCGGGTGCGCGCGGCCGGTATCGGCTTCCCCTACTCGCTCACGGTCGCCCTCTTCGGCGGCACCGCGCCGTACGTCGGCACGCTGTTCAAACAGTGGGGGCAGGCGGGCCTCTTCCCCTGGTACGTCGCGGTGCTGTGCCTGGTGTCCTCGCTGGTCTACCTGCGGCTGCCGGAGACCGCCCACCGCGAACTCGACCGCTGACGGGGCGTCACACCCTGCTGCCGGTCGCCGTGTCCGCGGACAGCCGCTGGGCGAGGTAGATCGGGACGACGGACAGCAGGACCAGGACGGCCGCCACCACGTTCACCACCGGGGCCTGCTGCGGACGGGTCATGTTCTCGAAGATCCACAAAGGCAGGGTCTGCACGCCGGGCCCGGCCGTGAACGTGGTCACCACGATCTCGTCGAAGGACAGCGCGAACGCCAGCAGCCCGCCCGCCAGCAGCGCGGTGCGCACCAGCGGGAAGGTCACGTCGGCGAAGGCCCGGAAGGTGTGCGCGCCGAGATCCGCCGCGGCCTCCTCGTACGACCGGGAGGTGCGCCGCAGACGCGCCACCACGTTGTTGAACACCACGACGATGCAGAAGGTGGCGTGCCCGACGACCACGGTGAACAGGCCGAGGCCGACGCCGAGGGGCTGGAGCACCGTGCCGAAGGCGGAGTTGAGCGCGATGCCGGTGACGATGCCGGGCAGCGCGATCGGCAGGACGACGACGAAGGAGAGCGCGTCGCGGCCGAAGAAGCGGTACCGGGCGACGGCGAAGGCGATCAGCGTGCCCAGCACCAGGGCGATCGCGGTCGCCCCGAGGCCGGCCTTGACCGACACCCACAGGGCCGCGCGGGCCCCGGAGTTCTCCCAGGCGACCGACCACCAGTGCAGGGTCAGTCCCGGCGGCGGCCAGCTCGCGCTGCGGTCCGGGTTCAGGGAGTTGACCAGGACCAGCAGCAGCGGCACGTAGATCACCGCGAAGCCGAGCCCGGCGGCGACGCGCAGCGCGATGCGCGCGGGACGGGACAGTTGCACGAGTCGGACACCTCCTCTACAGGCTGCTGAGCGCACCCGTGCGGCGCATGGCCAGCAGGTACAGCACGATGACGACGACCGGGACCGTGCCGAGGGCGGCGGCCATGGGCAGGTTGAGTTCGATGTTGGAGTACATGAGGTTGCCGATGAGCTGGGTCTTCCCGCCGACGATCTGCACGGTGATGTAGTCGCCGAGGCTGAGCGAGAAGGTGAAGACGGACCCGGCGGCCACGCCCGGCAGCACCATCGGCAGCACCACGGACCGGAAGGTCCGCCAGGGCCGGGCCCCGAGGTCGGCGGAGGCGTCCAGCAGGGCGCCGGGCAGCTGTTCCAGCGCGGTGTGGACCGGCAGGATCATGTACGGCAGCCACAGATACGTCAGGGTCAGCACCGTCGCCGGCAGCCCGAACCCGGGTCCGGCCAGACCGAAGGGCTTCAGCATCCAGTCGGCGAGCCCGCCCTCGGACAGGATGAGCCGCCAGGCGTACACCTTGACCAGGTAACTCGCCCACAGCGGGGTGAGGATCGCGACCACCAGCAGCGGCCGCCACTTCGGCCGGGCGACACGGGCGGTGTAGAAGGCGAGCGGGAAGGCGATCACCGCGCAGCAGACCGTGACGGCGAGGGCGACGCCGATGCTGCGCACGATCACCTGGCGGAAGACCGGGGTGGTGAGCAGTTCGCGGAAGTTGTCGGCCGAGAAGACCTTGACGACCTGGGAGGTGAAGGAGTCCGTCGTCCAGAACGCGGAGACGAACAGCACGGTGAGCGAGCCGAGGTAGAGCACGGCCAGCCACAGCAGCGGAGCGGTCAGCAGCAGGGACAGACGCAGGCGGGGGCGCCGGTGCAGCGCCCCCGCGAGCCGCCGGACGCGGTCGCGTCCGGCGGACTCGGGGGTGACGGCGGTCATGGCTCAGCCCTTGATCTCGGTCCAGGCCTGGACCCACTTGGCGTACGGCACGCACTTCACGTCCGTGCGGCCGTCCAGGCACTGCTCGATGGGCGTGTTCCAGAAGGCGATGTTCTTCCAGTACGCCTCGTCGGCGGCGTGGTAGACGGTGCAGAAGTTCTTGTCGCTGGTGACGGCGCAGGCCTTGGAGTTGGCCGGGGCCTCGCCGAAGTACTCGGCGACCTGTGCGTTGACCTTGGGCGAGACGATCCAGTCGAGCCACTTGTAGGCGCAGGTGGGGTGCTTGGCCTTGGCCGAGACCATCCAGGTGTCGGACCAGCCGGTGGACCCCTCCTTGGGCACGAACGCCTTGACCTTGGCGCCCTCGTCGGCGGTGAGGTTGGCGATCACCTGCCAGGTGGTGCCGACGACGGAGTCACCGCTCTTGAAGGCGGAGACCTCCTTCAGGTAGTCGCTCCAGTACTCGCCGACATCGGCGTTCTGCTTCTTCAGCAGCGCCACGGCCGCGTCGAACTGCTTCTGGTCCAGGGCGTACGGGTTCGCGATCTTCAGCTCGGGCCTGGTCGCCTTCAGATACAGGGCCGCGTCGGCGATGTAGATCGGCGAGTCGTACGCCGTGACGTGGCCCTTGTACTTCGGGGCGTCGTCGAAGACGGCGGACCAGGAGGTCGGTGCGGGGCTGACCTTCTGGGTGTTGTACATCAGCAGGTTGGCGCCGCGGCCGTGCGGGATGCCGTACATCGTGCCGTGCACGGAGTTCCAGGCGCCGTTCTTCAGGCCGCTGAAGATGTCCCGGTAGTTCGGGACGAGGGCGGTGTTGACGGGGGCCGCGTCGCCGGAGGCGATCAGGCGCAGCGAGGCGTCACCGGAGGCGGAGACGGCGTCGTACTCGCCGGTCTTCATCAGCTTGACCATCTCGTCGGAGCTGGCCGCGACCTTGGAGTGGACCTGGCAGCCGGTCTGCTTCTCGAAGTCGGTGACCCAGTTCACCTTGGGGTCGTTGGAGCCGTCCTCGACGTAGCCGGCCCAGGCGATCAGGTTGACCTGGCCCTCGGGCGCGCCGAGCCGGGTGGGGGCCTTGAGGTCGGGCGGGTTGAGGCCGCCCGGGCCCGCCTTGGTGCCGGAGGAGCCGCAGGCGGTGGCGGCGAGCAGCAGCGCGGCGGCGGCCGCGGCCTTCCATGCGGGGGTGAAGCGCACGACGTACTCCAGTCAGGTCAGTGGGGGACGTGGACGGCGTGGCGGCGGTGCCACTGGAGACGGACCCGGGTGCCGCGGTAGGCGGCGACGTCCTCGGAGGAGGTCTCGAGGTTCTGCTGGAGGGCGGTGAGGCGGCCGCCGCCGTCGAGGTCGACGAGGAAGCGGGTGGCCTCGCCGAGGTAGACGACCTCGGCGACGGTGCCGGTGGCCGAGGAGTGCTCCGGCTCGTCGGCGCCGTCGGCCTCTTTGCGGACGCGGATCTTCTCCGGGCGGATGCTGTAGGTGCCGGGGGCGCCGACGACGCGGTGGGCGGACTCGCCCTCCAGCAGGTTGGAGGTGCCGACGAAGGAGGCGACGAAGCCGGTCGCGGGGCGTTCGTAGATCTCGGCCGGCGTGCCGACCTGTTCGATGCGGCCCTGGTGGAAGACGGCGATGCGGTCGCTCATCGTCAGGGCCTCCTCCTGGTCGTGGGTGACGAAGACGAAGGTGATGCCGACCTCGCGCTGGATGGCCTTCAGCTCGACCTGCATCTGCTCGCGCAGGCGCAGGTCGAGGGCGCCGAGCGGCTCGTCGAGCAGCAGCAGGCGAGGACGGCCGACGAGGGCGCGGGCAAGGGCGACGCGCTGGCGCTGACCGCCGGAGAGCTGGGCGGGGCGGCGCTTGCCGTAGCCGTCCAGACGGACCTCGGCGAGGGCCTTGCGGGCGCGGACCATGCGTTCGGGCCCCGGGACCTTGCGGATCCTCAAGGGGTAGGCGACGTTCTGTTCGACCGTCATGTGCGGGAAGAGGGCGTAGTCCTGGAAGACGGTGTGCACATCGCGTTCGAAGGGCGCGCGGCGTGTGACGTCCTGACCGGCGAGCTCGATCCGGCCCTCGGTGGGGGTCTCGAACCCGGCGATCATGCGCAGGACCGTGGTCTTGCCCGAGCCGGACGGGCCGAGCATGGAGAAGAACTCCCCGTCGCGGATCTCCAGGTCGACCCCGGCCACGGCGGTCGTGTCGCCGAACGACTTGCGCAGCTGCCGCAGACGGACGGCCGTCCCTGCGGCGGGCTCGCGCGGAGTCCCGCCGGCCTTCCCTTCAGCAATCCCCTCCATGGGCGGGAACCTTTCTGACGCCTTCGAGCGTTGACCGATGGAGCGAAAACATATGAAATCATAGTTCAAAGCTCAAGGCCCCCTTAGGGTAAAGCTTGAGTCAACGCACAAGGTGGTGGCCGTGAAACAGCAGCAGACAGCCGGTGGCGCCCGCGCGGCCGTCTTCGCGCCGCTCGACAGCCGGGCCCGCGTCGAGACGGTGGTGCGCCGGCTCGGCGACGCCATCGAGCTCGGCCTGCTCGCCGACGGGGAGCAGCTGCCCGGCGAGAGCGAGCTGGCCGGGCAGCTCGGCGTGTCCACGGTGACCCTGCGGGAGGCGCTGATGGCGCTGCGCCAGCAGGGCCTGGTCACCACCCGGCGCGGCCGGGGCGGCGGCAGCTTCGTCTCCCTGCCGGACGTGCCCGCCGGGGAACGCCTGCGGGCCCGGCTGCGCGGCTGGAGCACCGAGGAGCTGCGCGACCTCGGCGACCACTGGGCGGCGCTGTCCGGGGCGGCGGCCCGCCTCGCGGCGCAGCGCACCGAACCGGAGGACCTGACGCAGCTGCGGCGCACGGTCGAGGAGTTCACGGCCGCGGACGACGCGGCCGCCCGCGCCCGGATGTACGGCCGCTTCCACGTGGAGCTGGCCGCCGCGGCGCAGTCCGCGCGGCTGACCCGCGAACAGGTCGCGCTGCAGACGGAGATCGGGGCGCTGCTGTGCCTGGTCCTCGGTGACGACGCGGGCGCAAGTCGTGAAGAAGTCGCGGACCGTCACCGCGCCGTGATCTCGGCGGTGCAAGATGGGGCCCACGACTCGGCCGGTGCGCTGGCCGAGCGGTGCGTACGGGAGTCGACGGCACGGCTGATCGCCGTACGGCTCGCCCTGTAGGCCTGTCACGGCCCCGGCTGCTGGAGGGCGCCATGAGCTCGAGCCCCGGCCTCGCCCCCGCCCCTCCCGCGCCGGACCTCGGCGCCGCCCGGCGGGTGGCGCACCGGGTGGGCGGCGCCCTGGAGGCGGTGTTCGCGGCGGTCGCCGCGACCGCCGACGAGACGGGTGTCCTGCTGAGCACGGTGGCCGCGTCCGGCCGCAGGCCCACCAGCGCGGACCTCGCCGCGCTGCGGCCCGCCCTCCATCTGCGGCTGCGGCGGCAGGAGCTGATCTCCGGGACCGGGTTCGTGGCGGCGCCGGGGCTGCTGGCGGACGTGCCCGGCTGGCTGGAGTGGTGGCAGTGCGGGCCCGAGGGGGACGTACGGCCGCTGCTGCCGGACCTGGACCCGCAGCAGTCGGCCTACTCCGACTACACGCACTGGGAGTGGTTCGCGCTGCCCCGTGACACCGGCCGCCGCGCGGTGGCCGGCCCGTACGTCGACTACCTCTGCTCGGACGAATACAGCCTCACGCTGTCCGCGCCGGTCACGGTCGCGGGCCGCTTCGCCGGCGTGGCCGCGGCGGACGTCTACCTGCGGCACTTCGAGACGGCGGTCCTGCCCCTGCTGCGGACCTTGCGGCCGCCGGCCCGCCTGGTCAACGCCCGCGGCCGGGTCGCGGCCTCCGCCGACCCCGCCCACCTGGCCGGTTCCCTGACCAAGGGCCCGGACTTCGCCACCGCCCTGGAACACGGCCGCGAGACCGCCCTGCCGGGCCTGCGCCTGCTCCCCTGCGGCGAGGTCCCCCTCCTGCTGACACTGAGAGAAGACTGACCCCCGCCGTTACGACTCCGCGGCGCCACGGGCGGTCACGGCGCGAGCCGTAGGGGCGTGAGCCGTAGTGGCGTGAGCTGTCCCGACGTGAGCCGGCGCGGCGTGAGCCGTAGGTGCGTGAGTTGTCCCCACGTGAGCGGTCACGGCGCGAGCCGACGCGCCGTGAGCCGTAATGGCGTGGGCCGTCACGGCGTGAGCCGGCGCGGCGTCGGCCGGGCACGGGGCTTGGCGCAGCACCGCGCGGCGCGGCGTCGGTGCGCCACGACGGTGCGGTCGGAGGGCAGGTCGGCTGTCGGGGGACGGGGCGGCCGTCCCCTCCCCCGGTTGGGGCGGGTGCCGTCGGCGACCTGAACGCCGGCGGTGACCCGTCAGGTGCCGGGGGTGGGGACCACCGTGAGGTGGGCCGCCGAGCGGGCTCGGCGGCGGCCACGTGGGGGCGGGGCCGTACGGCGGGGCTCGCGCAGGACCAGGGTGAGCCGGGTGCAGCCCATCTCCCGCAGCACCGGCGTCGTCTCGTCGATCAGCCGGCACTCCGTGGCGCCCCGGCGCGGATCGGGGTGCAACAGGGGCCGCACGGAGCCGTCGTGCCGCAGGGCCTCCTCCCCCACCGCGCGCATCCAGTGCGGGAGCCCCTGCCGGAACGCGGCCTCCATGATCGGATCCTGGGCGATGTCCCGGCGCACCGCCTGCAGCACCGCGTCGTGCGCGTGCCGCTCCAGCGCGCTGCGGAACTGCGCCAGCATCGGCAGGCACCAGCTCGTCTCGTGGTCGCCCAGGACGGCGCTCGCGTCCGGGTGGAACAGCACGAACCGCAGGAGGTTGTCGCCGGGCATCGCCGTCGGATGCGGGGCGACCGCCCGGAAAAGTGACTGATAAGCGGTGTTGGCCAGCACCACGTCCCAGCGGTGGTCCACCACCACGGACGGCAGCGAGAGCGCGGCCATCAGCGTGGCGCAGTCCTGGAGGTAGGCCTGGGCCTCGGGAGAGTCGGGGACGGGCCGCGGCGCCGGCCGCTGCCCACCTGCCTGATATGCCATCGGGAGGTCACCCCTTATGACTCTGCGGCCTTCACGCGGCGCCCCGATCCTCGTGCCCTGACACTTGCTGTGTCAACTATCGTGGCATTCCGCGCTCGTTGACGGCTGAAATTGGCCACAGTTGTGGCGAGACCTGGATGGAAGTTCGAACCAGCGGATAATCTCCGGGCAGTTCACGACTGCCGGTGCGGCACGACACGCCTGTGAGAGGGCTGTGAGAGACGTGGGAGACCTGTCGGTGACGGATGGCTTCGAGGTTCCGGACGCCACTCCGTCCGTTGTGCTGTCCGCCGTCGTCACCCGGGTCACCGCACTCGCCGACCGGCTCGGCGTGCCGCACTCCGAGGTGTTCGACACCGCCCGCCTGTCCGTGGCCTGCGGTGTCCCCGAGCCCGTGGTCAAGGCCCTGCTCGGCGGCCGCCCGGCCGGTGAGCCGGATGTCCAGGCCCGGTTCCTGCAACGCCTGGACCTGCTGCGCCGCACCCGGCTCAAACCCAACGGGCGCCGCTACACCCAGCAGGAGATCGCCGACGGCGCCGGCATGTCGCGGCAGCAGGCCGGCGCGCTGATCAACGGCGACCGGCGCCCGACCATGGAGCACTGCGACGCCCTGCAGCGCTTCTTCCGGGTGCACGCGGGGTTTCTGACCGCGGAGGACCCGGAGGCGCTCGCGGGCGCGCTGCAGCGCACCGAGCAGGATCTGCTGCAGCGCCTGGCCGACCGGGAGCGGGCGGCGGCAGCGGCCGCCGACGACCCCCTGGAGCGGCTCCTGCAGGACCACGGGGTGCGCGGCATCGCCTGGCGGGCCGCTCAACTGCCCACTGACCAGCACCGCGACAAGGTCGCCGAATGGCTGGACATGCTTCTGGAGAGCGTCAAGCGGCCCGAGTCGTGAGCCGGGGGAGGACCGTGGGCATCGCCAGGGACATGCGCCGCCTGTGTGGCGCGCTGGTCACCGAACTCGACCTGCCGGCACCGGCACCGCCGGTCGAGCTGTACACCGCGCTGTGCGCCGCGATGGGCCGGCGCCGTGGCCGCCCCGTGCGGCTGCGCACCGCCCCGTTCCCGCCCGGCACCGCGAGCGGGCTCTGGCTCGACATGGCCGACCAGGATCTCGTCGTCCTGGAGGAACGCACCGCGCCCGACCACCAGTTGGTGATCCTCGGACACGAACTGTGGCACATGCAGGCCGGGCACGGCGGTCATCCGGTCGACGGCGCGTCGGTCGGCGCACGGCTGCTGGGCGACGGCGTCGACCTCCAGGCGACGGTGCGTTCGATCGCCGCGCGCACCCGCTTCGACGAGGCGGAAGAGCAGGAGGCGGAGGCCTTCGGCATGCTGCTGGCCAGCCGGTGCCGCACCTGGCTGGCGGGGTCGGCGCTGCGCGCCCCGGTGCAGCGGGACCGCCTGGCGGGCCGCATCGAGGCGTCACTCGGCTATCTGGGCCCGCAGGGCTAGGGCCTCCCCCGCGAAACGGCCGGCCACGAGGAACGGCACCCTCGTGGCGCGGCGAGGGAACGGCACTCTCGTGGCGCGGCGCCGGCTTGATTCCGCCGGACGCGCCCTGTGGGCCCCGGAGCGGCTGAGCCCGATTGTCAGTGGGGGACGGCAAGCTGGTCTCATCACGCCGACACGGGGAGGGCCGATGCCGACCACCGTACTGACCGACCGCGAGCGCACCGCCGTTCAGGCCTATCTACGCCTCCTGCACACCGTCCGGGCCGTCTACGACGACGGGGCGGGGCCGCCCGGGGTGCCCGCCGCTCCCCTGGTCCCGCCCGCGGTTCCGCCGACGGTCCTGGCCGAGGCGGACCAGGCGCTCACCGAGGCGGGCCTGAGCGGCAACGAGGAGGCGTTCTTCCACCTGCTGCGCGGCTGGCACCCCTGACCGGACCGACGGCCGGCAGCCGACGGCGGGCAACGGACAGGGAGCGGTGGGCGGCGGGCGGCAGTCGGCCCGTCTGTGCCACCGCCTCCGCCGTGCGGACTCACGCGTGCGGCACGGTCACGGCCGTGGCGAGCAGGCCGTGGCCGGCCGTCCAGTGGCCCTCGAAGCGCTGGACGACGCGGCCGCCCACCGACGGCCCGGGGACGAGGAGTTCCACGTGCAGGGTGCCGTGCGGACGGCCGTCGGGGCCGGGCCGCAGGTCGATGTCCGCCTCCGTGAAGTCCAGCCAGCGTCCGGTCAGCGGGTACCACGCCTTGTAGACGGACTCCTTGGCGCTGAACAGCAGCCGGTCCGCGTGCAGTCCGGGCAGCGCGCCGGCCAGCTCGGCCAGGCGCAGCCGCTCCGCGGGCAGCGACACCGCGTCCAGCACCCCGTCAGGCAGCGGCCCGTGCGGTTCCGCGTCGATGCCGAGCGAGGCCAGGTCGGTCGCGGCGACGAGCGCGGCGGCGGCGTAGCCCTCGCAGTGGGTCATGCTCCCGGTCACCCCGCGGGGCCACCGCGGCGCGCCCCGTTCCCCGGGCAGCAGCGGCTGCGGCTCCACGCCGAGCTTGTCCATCGCGCGCCGGGCGCACGCCCGTACGGCGGCGAACTCGCGGCGCCGCTTGGGCACCGCCTGCGCCACGACGGCCGCCTCCTCGGGGTGCAGCAGTGCTTCGTCGTCGCCGTCGAGGTCGTAGGTCTCGACGGCGACGACGCAGGACGGCAGGAGTTCCTCGATCACGGCCGGGCCACCTCCGCGGGGAGGATGCGGCGCAGTCGCCCCGGTGGCTCGGGCCGCTTGCGCCACTCGCGCGGATAGCCCACCGAGACCTCCTCGAAGCGGACCCCGTCCTGACGGGTGGTGCGCGGGATGTGCAGGTGGCCGTAGACCATGGCGGCGACGTCGAAACGGCGGTGCCAGTCGGCGGTGAGCGTGGTGCCGCACCACATCGCGAACTCCGGGTACCAGAGCACCTCGGTCGGGTGACGGTGCAGCGGGTAGTGGTTGACGAGCACCACCGGCAGACCGTCCGGCAGCTCGTCCAGCCGCCGCTCGGTCTGCGCCACCCGGGCCCGGCACCAGTCCTCCCGGGTCGGGTAGGGGTCGGGGTGCAGCAGGTGCTCGTCCTTGCAGATGATCCCGGTGCCGCGCGCGTAGGCGAGGCCCTCCTCCTTGGTGGTGCAGCCCGCCGGCAGGAAGGAGTAGTCGTACAGCAGGAAGAGCGGGGCGACGGCCACCGGTCCGCCGGGGCCCTCCCACACGGCGTAGGGGTCCTCCGGGGTGAGGACGCCGAGCTCACGGCAGACCTCGACGAGGTGCTCGTAGCGGGCGACGCCGCGCAGGTCGACCGGGTCGCTCGGATGGCTCCACAGCTCGTGGTTGCCCGGCGCCCACACGACCCGCCGGAAGCGGCTCGCGAGGGTCTTCAGGACCCAGCGGACGTCGGACACGGTCTCCGAGACGTCACCGGCCACCAGGAGCCAGTCGTCGTCGGTCTCCGGGCGCATCTCCTCCACCAGCGCCCGGTTCTCCGGGTAGCCGATGTGCAGGTCGCTGATGGCGAGCAGCCGGCCTTCGCCCCGGGCCCTCGATGTCACGTGCCTTCCCCCTCCGTCGCACGAACCCGACCACCGGAACACACCGTACGCGGTGGACACGCGCGGTCCGGGACGGGTGCCCGCCGACCGTGGCGGCGCGGGCCGGGGCCGCCCGGGAAGCCGTAACACACGCGTTGCACGCGGGGCCCCGGGAAAGCCGTATGATCCCCCCGACACCACCGCCGGGGCTCCCTGAACGCAGGGCGGTTCGGTGTCCCTCCCTCACTCCTGCCCGGGCACGGGCCGCCGAGTCCTGCCCGCGTGACCTGGAAGGCGGCCTGCATGGTCTCTCGCGTACGCGTCTGGCTCAACCGCACGTACGCGGAGAACGTGTTCTTCATGGATCAGCTGCGGCGAAATCCCGAGGACCGGGCCGTGGAGATCCACGCCACCCACGGCGATCCCGACTCCCCGGTCACGGCCGCGGCGGACACCGCCGAGCCGGAGCCGGAGGGCCTGTCGTCGGCGGCGTACGTCGAGTACGCCCTCGACCAGTGCCGGCGGCGCGGCATCGACGTGTTCGTGCCGCGGCTGCACCAGGCGGCGATCGTGGCGCAGCGCGCGGAGTTCGCCGCGGCGGGCACGGCGCTGCTCGCGCCGACACCGGAGGCCGTCGCCGTCTTCCAGGACAAGGTGGTCGCCTACGAGGCCGTGCAGGCGATCGGGGTGCCGGTGCCGCCGTGGTGGCGGGTGCGGACCGCGGACGAATTCGTCGCCGCGGTCGAGGAGTTGGAGGCGGCCGGACACCAGGCGTGCTTCAAGCCGGCGTCCGGGGCGGGCGGCGTGGGCTTCCGCGTGGTGAGCCGTGCCCCCTTCTCGCTCGTCCAGCTCAGCGGCTTCCCGAGCCCGTATGTGAACCTCGACCTGGTCGTGGACGCGCTGCGGCGGGCCGAGGAGCCGGTGGACTGGCTGGTGATGCCGCGGCTGGAGCAGCCGGAGGTGTCGGTGGACTGCCTCACCGGTCCCGACAACCGGATCCGGCTCGCCGTCGGCCGCACCAAGAACGGCCGCCGCCGGGGCTTCACGCTGCACGAGCGGTGGCTGGAGCCCGCCCGGCGCATCGCGGAGGGCTTCGGGCTGCACCACCTGTCCAACGTGCAGTTCCGCATGTTCGGCGACCGGCCGGTGCTGATGGACGTCAACACGCGCCCGGCGGGCGGACTGCACCAGCTGTCGCTGTGCGGGATGAACGTGCCGTGGGCGGCGGTGAAGCTGGCCCTGGGCGAGGACCCCGGGGTGATCGAACCTCCGTTCCTGGGGCCGGACTACACGGTGGTGGCCGGACCGCGGGCGCTGCGGTCGGTGACGCTGCCGGCGCAACGGGTCGACTCCGTCGGCGTGCGGGCGGGCGAGGCGGTGCCCCTGTAGGCCCGGACCCGGAACGGGCCTGCGCGGGCCCGGATCCGGAACGCCCGCCCCCACCGGTATGGACCAATTCTGTCCAGAGTCTTGACGGGCTCAATTGGTCCATACCAAATTGGTGCGCGCACCACCCCGCACATCCGTGCACTCCCGAACACCCCCATTCCTTCAGGGAGATCGCGTGCGCTCCACACCCCCCGGACGCCCCGTGCGTCGCCTCCTCGCCCTGCTCGGCTCCGGCGCCCTCGCGCTGACCGGCGCCATCGCCCTGCCCGGTACCGCGCAGGCGGCCAACATCCTCGGCAACCCCGGCTTCGAGTCCGGCTCCCTCTCCCCCTGGTCCTGCACCGGCAACCTCGGCTCGGTGGTCTCCTCCCCCGTGCACGGCGGCGGCAAGGCCCTCGCCGGCGCGGTGACCTCCAGCGACATCGCCAAGTGCAGCCAGACCGTCTCGGTGCAGCCCAACACCACGTACACCCTGCAGAGCTGGGTACGCGGCTCCTACGTCTACCTGGGCGTCGACGGCGGTGCCTCGACGTGGACGTCGTCACCGTCGGCGTACAGCCAGCTGTCGGTGTCGTTCACCACCGGTGCCTCCCAGACCAGTGCCACCATCTACCTCCACGGGTGGTACGCGCAGGGCACCTACTACGCCGACGACATCAGCCTCGACGGGCCGGGCGGCGGCGGAGGCGGCACGGACACCCAGGCGCCGAGCGCGCCCTCCGGACTCACCTCCACCGGCAGGACGTCCTCGAGCGTGTCGCTGAAGTGGAACGCCTCGAGCGACAACGTCGGCGTCACGGGCTACGACGTCTACAGCGGCGCGAGCAAGGTGGCGAGCGCCTCCGGGACCAGCGCCACGGTCAGCGGGCTGTCGGCGAGCACGAGTTACACCTTCACGGTGAAGGCGCGCGACGCGGCCGGGAACGTCTCCGGCGCCTCCAACGCCGTCACGGTCACCACGGACGCCGGCACCGGCGGCGGAGGCGGCGGCTTCAAGCAGGCCGCGCCGTACCTGTACGAGGGATGGGGCGACCCGCCGAGCCCGACGACGGTGATGAGCGCGACCGGCGTGAAGTGGTTCACGATGGCCTTCGTCCTGGACTCGGGCGGCTGCACCCCCGCCTGGGACGGGCAGCGGGCCCTGACCGGTGGCGTCGACCAGTCCGCCATCAACGCCATCCGCTCCGCCGGCGGTGACATCGTCCCGTCGTTCGGCGGCTGGCAGGGCAGCAAGCTCGGCGCCAACTGCTCCTCCGCGAGCGCGCTCGCCGGGGCGATCCAGAAGGTGATCGACGCCTACGGCCTGAAGGCGATCGACATGGACATCGAGAACACCGACGAGTTCGAGAACGAGGCCGTCCAGGCGAAGATCCTCACCGCGCTGAAGACGGTCAAGGCGAACAACCCCGGCCTGAAGACCATCGTGACCTTCGGGACGTCGACGACCGGTCCGACGTACTACGGCAACCGGCTCATCGAGCAGGCCAAGTCGCTGGGCGCCGACATCGACGTCTTCACCATCATGCCGTTCGACTTCGGCGGCGGCTCGGACATGTACGGCAACACCGTGAACGCGGCCGAAGGGCTGAAGGCCAAGCTGAAGTCCACCTTCGGGTGGGACGACGCCACCGCCTACTCCCACATCGGCATCTCCGGCATGAACGGCCTGTCCGACCAGCAGGAGAACACCACACCGCAGATCTGGACCCAGATCCGCGACTGGGCGAACTCCCACCACATCGCCCGGCTCGCGTTCTGGTCGGTCAACCGCGACCGGCCGTGCCCGGGCGGCGGCGTGGCGGAGAACTGCTCCGGGACCAGCCAGACGAACTGGCAGTTCACGTCCATCACGGCCGGATTCACCGGCTGAGCCAACCCCCTCTCGCCTCGTTCCCCCCGGCCTCCGGCGCCGGGGGGAACTTTTTCTCCGCGAGGGTGTATCAGACGGCGGCCCCGGCGCTCTCCCTACCGGGAACGGGGGAAGCACCACCGGGTCCCGGACGGGGGAAGCACCACAGGATTCCGGACGGGGGAAGCACCGGGATCGCGGGGGGGAAGCACGGGGGATCGGACCGGCCGGCCGCTGCGAACGGGGGAGCGGCCGGCCGGACCGCAGCGCGGCACGGCTCGGCCGGGCCGGGGGTCAGGTCAGATACGCCAGCCCCGGATGCACGGCCCGGTAGCCGTCGGTCAGGCGCCGCGCCACCATCACCGAATCGACCAGGGGGTGCAGCGCGAACGCCTTCACCGCCGTCTCCCGGGAACCCGACCGCGCCGCCGCGAGCACCTCGCGCTCGACGGCCTTCACCGCGCAGACCAGGCCCGTCGCATGGCCGGGCAGCGGATCGACCGCCACCGGGTGGGCGCCGTTCGCGTCGACCAGGCAGGGCACCTCGATCACCGCGTCGGCGTCCAGCGCCGCCAGGGTGGAACGGTTGCGGACGTTGAGGATGAGCGTGGTGCGCTCGTCACGGGCGATGGCCCGCATCAGCGCCAGCGCCACCTTCTCGTAGCCGCCGGACAGGTCGTCGGCGTCGCGCTCGCCGGCGCCGGCCGCCTCCCGGTTCTCCGCCATGTAGGTCGCCTCGCGCTCGGCGCGGGTGCGGTTCCAGGCGGCGAGGGCGGGCGTCGCCGGGTCGCGCACCTCGTCGTAGAAGCGGGCCTGCTGGTCGCGCAGGAAGGCGCCGCGGGTGCGTTCCGCCTGCTGGTAGGCGGCGACGGTCTCGCGGTTGAAGTAGTAGTAGTGCAGGTATTCGTTGGGGACCGCGCCCAGTGAGCGCAGCCACTCGGCGCCGAAGAGCTTGCCCTCCTCGAAGGAGGTGAGCAGGGCGTCGTCGGCGAGCAGGCGCGGCAGTTCGTCGCGTCCGGCCACGCGCAGGCCGCGCACCCAGCCGAGGTGGTTGAGGCCGACGTAGTCGATCCACGCCTGCGCCGGGTCCGCGCCGAGCACCCGGGCGATACGGCGGCCGAGGCCGACCGGCGAGTCGCAGATGCCGATGACCCGGTCCCCCAGGTGGCGGGACATGGCCTCGGTGACCAGGCCGGCCGGGTTGGTGAAGTTGATGACCCAGGCGTCCGGCGCGAGGGCGGCCACGCGGCGGGCGATGCCGACGGCGACCGGCACCGTGCGCAGCCCGTAGGCGATGCCGCCCGCGCCGACCGTCTCCTGGCCGAGAACGCCCTCGGCCAGCGCGACCCGCTCGTCGTCGGCGCGGCCCGCGAGACCGCCGACGCGGATCGCGGAGAAGACGAAGTCCGCCCCGCGCAGCGCCTCGTCGAGGTCGGTGGTCGTCGTCACGCTCGGGGCGCCGGGGACGTCCGCCGCCTGCTCGGCCAGTACCCGGGCGACCGCGCCGAGCCGGCCGGCGTCCACGTCGTGCAGGACGACCTCGGTGACCCGGCCCTCGGCGCGGTCCGTCAGCAGCGCCCCGTACACCAGCGGCACCCGGAATCCGCCGCCGCCCAGAATCGTCAGCCTCATACCGCTCCCACCTCGTCCACCACGCGGGAACCCTACCCGCCACGGGGGGCCGACCCGGCCGCGCGCACCGCGGCGACGTGATGACGTGGTGCGGGCCGGCACGACGCTCACCGCGGCGGCTCGGTGCGAGTCGGCACGCTGCTCACGCCGCTGCGAAGCGGCCCGGGGCTGCCGGGCCTCCGCCGACGGCAGTCCAGAGGCCCGGCACCCGTGGGCGCCGACGTCGCCGGGCGCCCGGCCCCGTGGCCCGCGGCAGCTCCGGGAGCCCCCTCAGGGCCGCAGCCTCTGAAGCCGCCGCGCCCGCCCAGAGTCACCGCACCCGGTGACGTTCACCCCCTTCGCCGTATTCGCGACCCGAACTCCCGCGCACCACAGGGACTTTGTTGCCTTCAACCTCTTGACGGCCGCAGTGGCGGAGAGCACATTGGCCGCACTTGAGAGCGCTCTCAAACGGCATCCGCTTGCGACTCCGAGAGGCACCCCCATGACCGCATCTCCCGGTACACCCAGACGCCGCCCGCTGCGGCGGGCCCTCGTCGCCGCCCTCGGCACCCTCGGCCTGGCCGCCGCCGCGGCGGGCATCGCCGTCCCGTCCGCCGACGCCGCCGCGCCGGCACCCCCGTCGGGCTGGACGCGCGTCTTCGTCGACGACTTCGACGGCCCCGCGGGCTCCGGCGTCAACACCGCCAACTGGCAGTACGACACCGGCATCTCCTACCCCGGCGGCCCCGCCAACTGGGGCACCGGCGAGGTCGAGACGATGACCAGCAGCACGAGCAACGTCTCGCTCGACGGCAGCGGCAATCTGCGCATCACCCCGCAGCGCGACTCCGCGGGCCGCTGGACGTCCGGCCGTATCGAAACCGTGCGCACCGACTTCCAGCCACCGGCCGGCGGCAAGCTGCGCGTCGAGGGCCGGATCCAGATGCCGAACGTCACCGGCACCGCCGCCGAGGGCTACTGGCCGGCGTTCTGGGCACTGGGCGCGCCCTACCGGGGCAACTACCAGAACTGGCCCGGCGTCGGCGAGCTGGACATCATGGAGAACGTGCAGGGCCTGAACAAGGTGTGGGCCACCATGCACTGCGGCACCAGCCCGGGCGGCCCCTGCAACGAGACGACCGGCATCGGCAACTCCACCGCCTGCCCGAACACCACCTGCCAGTCCGGCTTCCACACCTACGCGATGGAGTGGGACCGTTCGGTGAGTCCGGAGGCGATCCGCTTCTCGGTCGACGGCGTCGTCTACCACACCGTGACGGCGAACCAGATGGACGCCGCCACCTGGGCCAACGCCACCAACCACGGCTTCTTCGTCATCCTCAACGTGGCCATGGGCGGCGGCTTCCCGGACGCCTTCGGCGGCGGGCTGGACGGCGACACCCAGCCGGGCCACCCGATGGTCGTGGACTACGTCCAGGTGCTGACGGCCGGTGGGAGCGGTACCACGCCCACTCCCCCGCCCTCCGGCAACCGCGACGCCTACAGCCCCGTCCAGGCCGAGTCCTACGACAGCCAGTCCGGCACGATCACCGAGGCGACCTCCGACAGCGGCGGCGGACAGAACATCGGTGCCGTGGCGAACGGCGACTGGGCCCTGTACAAGGGCGTGAACTTCGGCTCCACGGCGGCCCGGCAGTTCTACGCCCGGGTGGCGAGCGGTGCCGCGTCCGGCGTGAGCGGTCTGCTCGAGGTGCGCCTCGACAGCCGCAGCAACGCCCCGATCGGCAGTTTCGCGCTCGCCAACACCGGCGGCTGGCAGTCCTGGCGGACGGTCCCGGCGAACATCGGCGCCGTCACGGGCGTCCATGACGTCTATCTGACGTTCACCAGCGGCCAGCCGGCCGACTTCGTCAACGTGAACTGGTTCGACTTCGGGCACTGAGCGCGCCCTGACGCGCCCAGCGGCCGGCCGACGGCGTCGAGTGTCACGCCGTCGGCCGGCCCGCGTGCGCAACGAGACCCGTGGCGGATCGGGGCCGCCCGGCCTCCGGCCCGCCACGGGCGGGCAGGACCGGCTCCCGTGGCGAGGCCGACGGCCACGGCGACACCGAGCGCCGAACCCGGCCGACGCGCGGTGCGGGTCGCGGGCGGGCACGGGTCGAGACGGCCGGTGCGGTCACAGTGACGGTCACACGGCGGGCTTCTCCGGCACGCGGTGCGCGGCAGGTGTCCGGCCCCGGCCACGCCGGGGCCCGCCGCGCCTCGGTGCCGCTTGGGGGTGTGTGCGGGGACGGCAACAAGCCGCCGGCGCTGCGGGGGTCGCCCTGGAACGCCGTGCGCCGAGGGCCGGCGTGGGTGACGGCCCGTCAGCCACCGGCCCCGGCCACGGCCCGCCCCTGCCCGACCTGCCATACCCGACCCTGCCCTGCCCGACCCTGGCCTGTTCTGGCTCGCCCCGCCCCGCCGGTCGCGGTCTACCGCAGCTCCGCCCGGAACGCCGCCGGGGTCCGGTCGGTGTGCTGGTGGAAGAACTTGGAGAAGTTGGCGGCGTCGGGGAAACCGACCGCCGCGCCGACGCGGCTGATGGGCAGATCGGTGTGCGCCAGCAGCCGCTTGGCCTCCAGGACGACCCGCTTGTCGATGAACCCCTTGGGCGTCTCGCCGGTGGCGGCGCGCACCGCGCGGACCAGGGTGCGGCGGGAGTAACCGAGGGCGTCGGCGTAGGCGCTGACGCTGTGGTTGGTGGCGAAGCCCTCCTCCACCGCGTCCCGGAAGCGGGTGAAGGTGGTGTCGCCCGGATGCCGCGCCGCCCGGGTGGAGCTGGCGGCGAGATGCGCGAGACGCAGCAGGAACGCGGTCAGCGTGTGCCGCAGCACCGCCGCGTGCAGACCCGGCGGGAGGGTGTCGGTGTCCTCGTACTCGCGCCCGAGCTGCTCCAGGGCGGCGCGCAGACCGGCGAGCTGGGCCGGGTCGGGGTGGAGCAGGGGCGGCAGGTCGTAGCGGTAGAGGCCGGTGGCCTCGACGGTCGCGCGCGGCAGGAAGCCCGGCTGCATGGTCAGGACAATTCCGCGGTACCCGGTCTCCTTCGAGAAGCGGTGGACCTGGCCCGGGCGGATCCACAGGACGTCGCCTGCGTTCGCCTCGTACTCGGCGAAGTCGACCATGTGGCGGACCGGGCCGTGCGTGAAGAGCATGACCACGTGGAAGTCGATGCGGTGGACGCGGTCGAGAGGAGCCTCGGAGTGCCAGGTGCGACCGCTGCCCATCGGGCCGATCTGCATGCCCACACCGCCGACGCTCAGACCGACCGGGAAGGGGAAGGTTCTGATCCCGTCCATGTCCTCGCCGGCGTCACCGTTGTGCCTGGTTGTGTCCGCCATGTCCTTCTCGTGCCGTCCCGGTCGCGCGCTCGGTGTCCCACTTTCACCACAGGCTGACACACGCAGACCTTCCGGCGAAAAAGTCAGACTTTTAAATTTGAACGCGTCAGAGCATAAGCACCGCTTCTTGCGAGGACTTCTTGAAGATGAGCACGCAGACACCCGACACCCTCGAGTGGACCGACCTCGACCGGCGTGCCGTCGACACCGCCCGGCTCCTGGCCGCGGATGCCGTGCAGAAGGTGGGCAACGGCCACCCCGGCACCGCGATGGCCCTGGCCCCGGCGGCCTACACGATCTTTCAGAAGGTGATGCGGCACGACCCCGCCGACCCGGAGTGGACCGGCCGTGACCGTTTCGTCCTCTCCCCCGGCCACACGTCGCTGACCCTCTACACGCAGCTGTACCTCGCCGGGTACGAGCTGGAGCTGGACGACCTGAAGGCGTTCCGCACGCACGGCTCGAAGACGCCCGGCCACCCCGAGTACGGGCACACCGCCGGGGTGGAGACCACCACCGGTCCGCTCGGCCAGGGCGTCGCGAACGCCGTCGGCATGGCGATGGCCGCCCGCTACGAGCGCGGTCTGTTCGACCCGGAGGCCCCGGCCGGCGAGTCCCCCTTCGACCACACGGTCTGGGCGATCGTCTCCGACGGCGACCTCCAGGAAGGCGTCTCCGCCGAGGCCTCCTCCCTGGCCGGCCACCAGAAGCTCGGCAACCTGGTCTTCCTCTACGACGACAACCACATCTCCATCGAGGGCGACACCGCGACCGCGTTCTCCGAGGACGTGCTGAAGCGCTACGAGGCCTACGGCTGGCACACCCAGCGCATCGAGCCCGCCGAGGACGGCGACGTCGACGTGCACGCCTTGTACGCCGCTCTGAAGGCCGCGCAGGCCGAGACCGGGCGGCCGTCGATCATCGCGATGCGCACGATCATCGCCTGGCCCGCCCCGAACGCGCGCAACACCGAGGCCTCCCACGGCTCCGCGCTCGGCGAGGCGGAGGTCGCCGCCACCAAGCGGCTTCTCGGCTTCGACCCGGAGCAGGCCTTCCAGGTCGACGCCGACGTCCTCACCCACACCCGCGCCGCCCTGGACCGGGGCGCCGACGCGCACGCCGCCTGGGACAAGCAGATCGCCGTCTGGCGGGAGTACCAGCCGCAGCGGGCGGAGCTGTTCGACCGGATCGTGGCCGGGCGGCTCCCCGAGGGCTGGGAGGAGGCGCTGCCGGTGTTCGAGGAGGGCAAGGCCGTCGCGACCCGCGCCGCCTCCGGCAAGGTCCTGCAGTCGCTGGGCGCGGTCATCCCGGAGCTGTGGGGCGGCTCGGCCGACCTGGCCGGCTCCAACAACACCACCATCGACAAGAGCAGCTCCTGCCTCCCCGAGGGCAACCCGCTGCCCGAGGCCGACCCGTACGGCCGTACCGTCCACTTCGGGATCCGGGAGTTCTCGATGGCGGCGGAGATGAACGGCATCGCCCTGCACGGCAACACCCGGATCTACGGCGGCACCTTCCTGGTGTTCTCCGACTACATGCGCAACGCCGTGCGGATGTCGGCGCTGATGCAGCTGCCGGTGACCTATGTGTGGACGCACGACTCGATCGGTCTCGGCGAGGACGGCCCGACCCACCAGCCGGTGGAACACCTGGCCTCGCTGCGCGCCATTCCGGGCCTGAACGTCGTCCGCCCGGCCGATGCCAACGAGACCGCGGCCGCCTGGGCCGAGATCCTGAAGAGGCACGCCACCCGTCCCGCCCCGCACGGGCTCGCGCTCACCCGCCAGGGCGTGCCGACGTACGCGCCGGACCCGGACGCGGCGAAGGGCGGCTACGTGCTGCGCGAGTCGTCCACCGACACCCCGGAGGTGATCGTGATCGCCACCGGTTCCGAGGTGCAGCTCGCGGTCGCCGCGCGGGAGCTGCTGGAGGCCGAGGGGATCGGCACGCGCGTGGTGTCGATGCCGTCCGTGGAGTGGTTCGAGGAGCAGCCCCGCGCGTACCGCGAGTCCGTCCTGCCGCCGGCCGTGAAGGCCCGGGTCGCGGTCGAGGCCGGGATCGGTCTGACCTGGTACCGCTACGTCGGCGACGCCGGCCGCATCGTGTCCCTGGAGCACTTCGGCGCCTCCGCCGACGCCACGACCCTGTTCGCCGAGTACGGCTTCACCCCCGAGAACGTCGCCGCAGCAGCCAGGGAATCGCTGGCCGCCGTGCGCGGTTGATCCGATCGCCAGAAGGAAGATGATCACTGTGACCGAAGCAACCGCCTCCGCGGTAGCCCTCAAGCGCCTGTCCGACGAGGGCGTGTCGATCTGGCTGGACGACCTCTCGCGCACCCGCATCGACAGCGGCAACCTCGCCGAGCTCGTCGCCGCGAAGCACGTCGTCGGCGTCACCACCAACCCGTCGATCTTCCAGGCCGCCATCGGCTCCGGCGAGGGCTACGAGGCCCAGCTCGCCGAGCTGGCCGTGCGCGGCGTGACGGTCGACGAGGCCGTCCGGATGATGACCACCGCCGACGTGCGCGCCGCCGCCGACGTGCTGCGCCCGGTGTACGAGGCGACCGGCGGCCGCGACGGCCGGGTCTCCATCGAGGTCGACCCCCGCCTCGCGCACCACACGGCGGCCACGATCGCCGAGGCCAAGCAGCTCGCGTGGCTGGTGGACCGCCCCAACGTCATGATCAAGATCCCGGCGACCAAGGCCGGTCTGCCCGCCATCACCGAGGTGATCGCCGAGGGCATCAGCGTCAACGTCACGCTGATCTTCTCGCTGGAGCGCTACCGCGCGGTGATGGACGCCTACCTCGCGGGCCTGGAGAAGGCCGCCGCGAAGGGCCTCGACCTGTCCGCGATCCACTCCGTGGCCTCCTTCTTCGTCTCCCGCGTCGACGCCGAGATCGACAAGCGGCTGACCGTCCTCGGCACCGACGAGGCCCTCGGGCTCAAGGGCCGCGCGGCTCTCGCCAACGCCCGCCTCGCCTACGCCGCCTACGAGGAGGTCTTCGCCGGTCAGCGCTGGCTCGCCCTGGCCGGGTCGAGGGCGAACAAGCAGCGCCCGCTGTGGGCGTCGACCGGCGTGAAGGACCCGGCGTACAAGGACACCCTGTACGTGGACGAGCTGGTCGCCCCGGGCACCGTCAACACGATGCCCGAGGCCACCCTGAACGCCGTCGCCGACCACGGCGAGATCACCGGCGACACGGTCTCCGGCGGCTACGCCCAGGCCCGCGCCGACCTCGCCGCGGTGGAGAAGCTCGGCATCTCCTACGACGCGGTGGTGCAGAAGCTGGAGGACGAGGGCGTCGCCAAGTTCGAGACGGCCTGGCAGGACCTGCTCGACGCCGTGGCGAAGGCCATGGACAGCAAGGGGGTGGCAGCGTAAATGACCGCGACACCGCTGATGGAACTGACGGCCGAGGCCGCCGGCTGGGCCAACCCGCTGCGCGATCCGCGCGACCGCCGGCTGCCGCGGATCGCGGGCCCCTCGGGGCTCGTCATCTTCGGCGTGACCGGCGACCTGTCCCGCAAGAAGCTGATGCCGGCCGTGTACGACCTCGCCAACCGCGGTCTGCTGCCGCCGGGCTTCTCCCTGGTCGGCTTCGCCCGCCGGGACTGGGAGGACCAGGACTTCGCGCAGGTCGTGCACGACGCCGTGAAGGAGCACTCGCGCACCCCCTTCCGTGAGGAGGTGTGGCAGCAGCTGTCGGAGGGCATGCGGTTCATCCCCGGCGACTTCGACGACGACAGCGCCTTCGACCAGCTGCGGCAGACCGTCGAGGAGCTGGACGCCGCCCGCGGCACCAGCGGCAACTACGCCTTCTACCTGTCGGTGCCGCCGAAGTTCTTCCCGAAGGTCGTCCAGCAGCTGAAGAAGCACGGCCTGGCCGACGGTCCCGAGGGCTCCTGGCGGCGGGCGGTCATCGAGAAGCCGTTCGGCCACGACCTCGCGAGCGCCCGTGAACTGAACGCGATCGTGCACGAGGTGTTCGAACCGGACCAGGTGTTCCGCATCGACCACTACCTCGGCAAGGAGACCGTCCAGAACATCCTGGCGCTGCGCTTCGCCAACCAGATGTTCGAACCGATCTGGAACCGGTCGTACGTCGACCACATCCAGATCACCATGGCCGAGGACATCGGCATCGGCGGCCGCGCCGGCTACTACGACGGCATCGGCTCCGCCCGGGACGTCATCCAGAACCACCTGCTCCAGCTGATGGCGCTCACCGCGATGGAGGAACCGGCCGCCTTCGACGCCGAGTCGCTGCTCACCGAGAAGCTGAAGGTGCTCAGGGCGGTACGGCTGCCCGAGGACCTCGGCAAGCACACCGTGCGCGGCCAGTACGCGCCCGCGTGGCAGGGCGGTGCGAAGGTGCGCGGCTATCTGGAGGAGGACGGCATCGACCCGAACTCCACCACCGACACCTACGCCGCGGTCAAGCTCGGCGTCGACAACCGCCGCTGGGCCGGGGTGCCGTTCTACCTGCGCACCGGCAAGCGGCTCGGCCGCCGCGTCACCGAGATCGCGGTCGTCTTCCAGCGCGCCCCGCACTCCCCCTTCGACTCCACGGCCACGGAGGAGCTCGGCCAGAACGCGATCGTCATCCGCGTCCAGCCCGACGAGGGCGTGACGGTCCGCTTCGGCTCGAAGGTGCCGGGCACCTCCATGGAGATCCGGGACGTCACGATGGACTTCGCGTACGGCGAGTCCTTCACCGAGTCCAGCCCGGAGGCGTACGAGCGCCTCATCCTGGACGTGCTCCTCGGCGACGCCAACCTGTTCCCGCGCCACCAGGAAGTGGAAGAGTCCTGGAAGATCCTCGACCCGATCGAGGGCTACTGGGCCACGCACGGCAGGCCGGCGCAGTACCCGTCGGGCAGCTGGGGACCCAAGGAAGCGGACGAGATGCTCGCACGAGACGGACGGAGCTGGCGCAGGCCATGAGGATCGACCTGACCGACACCACGGCAAGCAAGGTCAACAAGGCCCTCGTCCAGGGGCGCCGCGCCATCGGCACCCCGGCGGTGGGCATGGTCCTGACGATGGTCATCGTCACGGACGAGGAGAACGCCTACGACGCGATCAAGGCGGCCGAGGAGGCCTCGCACGAGCACCCCTCGCGCACCCTGGTCGTCATCAAGCGGCACGCGCGCACCCCGCGCGACCGCCAGGCGTCCCGGCTGGACGCGGAGGTCCGGGTGGGCTCGGAGGCTGGCACCGGCGAGACGGTCGTGCTGCGCACCTACGGTGAGGTGTCCGACCACGCCGACTCCGTCGTCCTGCCGCTGCTGCTGCCGGACGCCCCGGTCGTCGTGTGGTGGCCGGTGGACGCGCCGGACAACCCCTCCAAGGACCCCCTCGGCGCGCTGGCCCAGCGCCGGATCACCGACCTGTACGCGGTCGAGAACCCGCTGGAGATGCTGCAGACCCGGGAGCGCACCTACGCCCCCGGCGACACCGACCTCGCCTGGACCCGGCTCACCCCGTGGCGTTCGATGCTGGCCGCCGCCCTGGACCAGGCCCGCGCGACGGTGATCTCGGCGGCCGTCGAGGCCGAGGCCGACAACCCGGCCGCCGAGCTGCTCGCCCGCTGGCTGGAGGCCCGTCTCCGCGTCACCGTGGACCGGGTCGTCACCGCCGGCCCGGTGGTCACGGCCGTCCGCCTGGGCACCGCCGAGGGCGAGATCGTCATCGACCGGCCCGAGGGCCCGCTGGCCACGCTGACCCTGCCCGGCCAGCCCCCGCGCACCCTGGCGCTGAAGGTCCGCGCCACCTCCGAACTCATCGCCGAGGAGCTGCGCCGCCTCGACGCCGACGAGATGTACGCCGTCGCCCTGCGGGGCGAGGGAAGCAAGGAGACTGCCGCACATGTCTGAGAGCCCGTTGCTGACCCGGCGGCCCGAGTGGACCGCTCTGGAGGACCACCGCGCCGAGTGGCAGGCCCACCTGCGGGACCTGTTCGCGAGCGACCCGGGGCGCGCCGAGCGGTACGTCGTGCGCGTCGGTGACCTGCGCATCGACTACTCCAAGAACCTGATCACGGACGAGACCCTCGCCCGGCTGCAGGAACTGGCCGGCGCCACCGACGTGTTCCGTCTGCGCGACGCCATGTTCCGCGGTGAGAAGATCAACGTCACCGAGCAGCGGGCCGTGCTGCACACGGCGCTGCGTGCCCCGCGCGACGCGGTGATCGAGGTCGACGGCGAGAACGTGGTGCCCAGGGTGCACGCCGTGCTCGACAAGATGAGCGCGTTCGCCGAGCGGGTGCGCTCTGGTGAGTGGACCGGCCACACCGGCAAGCGCATCCGCAACGTCGTCAACATCGGCATCGGCGGCTCGGACCTGGGTCCGGCGATGGCGTACGAGGCGCTGCGCGCCTTCACGGCCCGCGACCTGACGTTCCGTTTCGTGTCCAACGTCGACGGTGCCGACCTGCACGAGGCGGTGCACGGACTGGACCCGGCCGAGACGCTGTTCATCGTCGCCTCCAAGACGTTCACGACGATCGAGACGATCACCAACGCGACCTCGGCCCGTGCCTGGCTGCTCGACGGCCTCGGCGGCGAGGACAAGGCGGTGGCCAAGCACTTCGTGGCGCTGTCGACGAACGCGGAGAAGGTCACCGCCTTCGGCATCGACGTCGACAACATGTTCGAGTTCTGGGACTGGGTCGGCGGACGCTACTCCTACGACTCCGCCATCGGCCTCTCCCTGATGATCGCCATCGGCCCGGACCGCTTCCGGGAGATGCTCGACGGCTTCCACACCGTCGACGAGCACTTCCGCACCGCGCCCGCCGAGGCCAACGCCCCGCTGCTGCTGGGCCTGCTGGGCGTCTGGTACGGCAACTTCTTCGACGCCCAGTCGCACGCCGTCCTGCCCTACAGCCACTACCTGTCGAAGTTCACCGCGTACCTCCAGCAGCTGGACATGGAGTCCAACGGCAAGTCGGTGCAGCGCGACGGGCGCCCGGTGGAATGGCAGACCGGCCCGGTCGTGTGGGGCACGCCGGGCACCAACGGGCAGCACGCCTACTACCAGCTGATCCATCAGGGCACCAAGCTGATCCCGGCCGACTTCATCGGGTTCGCCCGCCCGGTCGCCGAGTTGAGCGACCGCCTCAAGGCCCAGCACGACCTGCTGATGGCGAACTTCTTCGCCCAGACCCAGGCCCTCGCCTTCGGCAAGACCGGCGACGAGGTGCGCGCCGAGGGCGTGCCCGAGGAGCAGGTCACCGCCCGCACCTTCCAGGGCAACCATCCCACCACCACGATCCTGGCCCCGGAGCTGACCCCGTCCGTGCTGGGCCAGCTGGTCGCGCTCTACGAGCACAAGGTGTTCGTGCAGGGCGCGATCTGGAACATCGACTCCTTCGACCAGTGGGGCGTGGAACTGGGCAAGGTCCTCGCCAAGCGGGTCGAACCCGCCCTCACCGAGGGCGCGGACGTACCCGGTCTCGACCCGTCCACCGCAGCGCTCGTCGCGGCCTACCGCGACCTCAAGGAAGTGAAGTAACCATGCAGATCGGTCTTGTTGGTCTCGGCAAGATGGGCGGCAACATGCGCGAGCGTCTGCGCAACGCCGGCCACGAGGTCGTCGGGTACGACACCAACCCCGAGCTCTCCGACGTCGACAACCTCGTCGAGCTCGCCGACCGGCTCGCCGCGCCGCGCGCGGTGTGGGTCATGGTCCCGGCCGGCGCCGTCACCCAGAACGTCATCGACCAGCTCTCGGGCATCCTCAAGCCCGGCGACACCGTCATCGACGGCGGCAACTCCCGCTGGACCGACGACGAGAAGCACGCCGAGGAGCTCGCCAAGCGCGGCATCGGCTTCGTCGACGCGGGTGTCTCCGGCGGCGTGTGGGGCTTGCAGAACGGCTACGCGCTGATGGTCGGCGGCGAGAAGGAGCACGTCGACCGCCTGAAGCCGATCTTCGACGCCCTCAAGCCGGAGGGTCCCTACGGCTATGTCCACGCGGGCAAGGTCGGCGCCGGGCACTTCGCGAAGATGGTCCACAACGGCATCGAGTACGCCATGATGCAGGCCTACGCCGAGGGCTGGGAGCTGCTGGAGAAGGTCGACTCCGTGGACAACGTCCGCGAGGTCTTCCGCTCCTGGCAGGAGGGCACCGTCATCCGCTCCTGGCTGCTGGACCTCGCCGTGAACGCCCTCGACGAGGACGAGCACCTGAACAAGCTGCGCGGCTACGCCGAGGACTCCGGCGAGGGCCGCTGGACCGTCGAGGCGGCCATCGACAACGCGGTGCCGCTGCCCGCGATCACGGCCTCCCTCTTCGCCCGGTTCGCCTCCCGCCAGGACGACTCGCCGCAGATGAAGATGATCGCCGCGCTGCGCAACCAGTTCGGCGGTCACGCCGTCGAGTCCGCGAAGAAGTGACCCGGCGGTGGGAGATCTTCTTCTCGTCCGCCACGGCGAGACCGAGTGGAGCCTGACGGGACAGCACACCGGCTTCACCGACCTGCCCCTCACCACCCACGGTGAGGAGCAGGCCAAGTCCCTGGCACCGCTGCTGTCCGGGCGGCCCTTCGCGCTGGCTCTCACGAGCCCGCTGCGGCGGGCCGTCCGCACGGCGGAACTCGCGGGCGTCCTCGGCGCGGTACCCGATCCGGACCTGCACGAGTGGGACTACGGGGCGTACGAAGGGGTCACCACCCTCGACATCCACCGCACCCGCCCGGACTGGGACCTGTGGACCGACGGCGTCCCGCCCGGGGACAGCCCCGGCGAATCGCCGGACCAGGCGGGGGCGCGGGCGGACCGGGTGCTGGCCCGGGTGGTTCCCGCACTGGACGCCGGTGACGTGGTGCTGGTCGCCCACGCTCATTTCCTGCGCGTCCTGACGGCCCGCCGCCTGGGCCTGCCGGCATCGCAGGGGCGGCTGTTCCAGCTGGCGACGGGAACACTGAGCAGGCTGTCGCTGGAGCACGGGCGGCCGGTGGTCGCGGAGTGGAACGTCCGCGCGTAGAGGCGTGGTTGACAGTGTGCGATCAGCCCGCCAGAGTCGCGGCCGATGGAGATCAACGATCTGACACCGGCGGAGCAGCGAGTCTGGCGGGCTTTTCCGCGGGGCGAGAATGTGGACTTTTGTGCCGCACCCGACGAGGACGCGGCCACGGGAGCGGACTGGGGCCCGGAACGGGCCCTGCGCGCCTCGGTCCTGCGCGCGCTGCTGGTCAGCGCCCCCGCCGAGGACGGTGAGATATCCGCGCTGCGGATCACCGGCGCCCGCGTCACCGGCGCACTCGATCTGACCTACGCGGTGCTCGACCGGCCGGTCCGGATGAGCCACTGCCACTTCGACGAACCCCTGGAGCTCTACGGCATCCGGGTACCGCGCCTCAACCTGCGCGGCTCCGTGCTGCCCGGACTCCGTCTCGCGAGCGCCCGCGTGGACGGCTCGGTGGTGATGACCAGGTGCCGGGCCGGTCGGCTGATGCTCGCCGGGACCCAGATCGGGGGCGCGCTGTTCCTGGAGCGGGCCGAGCTCACCGCGCCGGACGACTCGCCGGTGCTCCAGCTCAACCAGACCGCCATCGGCGACGACCTGTGGGCTCCCGGCCTTCGCACCCGGGGCGAGATCCGGGCCACCGGCGCGTCCGTCGCCGGGACGGTCAACCTCAACGAGGCCCGGCTCGACCACCCCGGCGGCCTGGCCCTCGACGCCGAGACGCTCGTCGTCGAGGGCGACGTCCAGATCCGGGAAGCCGAGGTGCACGGCGGGGTGGGCCTGCGCGGCGCCCGGATCGCCGGCCGGCTCGACCTGTCGTACACCCTCCTGTCCCACCCGGGTGCCACGGCGCTGCAGGCGAGCAGCAGTTCGCTGCGCGAGCTGTGGCTGCGCCGCGGTCCCGCCATGGAGGGCGCCCTCAACCTGCGCCGCAGTCAGATGGACGCGCTGTTCCTGGACCCGGAGGCAGTGCCGGACTCCGTGTACCTCAGCGACCTCACCTACACGGCGCTGACCCCGCACGAGCCCGCCGAGCGCCGTCTGCCCATGCTGGAACGCGACCGCAACGGCTATGTCCCGCACGCCTACGAACAACTCACCGCCGCCTACCGGCGCATCGGCGACGACCACGCCGCCCGGCTCGTGCAGCTCGCCAAGCAGCGCCGCCATCGCCGCACCCTGCCCTGGTACGGCCGGCTGTGGGGTCACCTCCAGGACATCACCGTCGGCTACGGATTCCGGCCGCTGCGCGCCGCCGGCTGGTTGCTGTCGCTCCTCGCGATCGGCTCCGTCGCCTTCGCGCTGCACCACCCCGCGCCTCTGAAGGCGGGCGAGGCGCCGCAGTTCAACGCGGTGTTCTACACGCTCGATCTGCTGCTGCCGGTGCTCTCCTTCGGGCAGGAGTCCGCGTTCGCCCCGCGCGGCGGGTACCAGGCCCTCGCCTACGCCCTCGTCCTCACCGGCTGGATCCTGGCGTCCACCGTGATCGCGGGCGTCACCCGCGCCGTCAGCCGTCCGTGAGGCCGCTCGCCATGTGCCGCGCGACCGGCCGCGCCCGCGCGTTCGCCGCGCCACCGCCGCGCCACCGCCGTGGCCGCCGTGGCCGCCGTGGCCGCCGTGGCCGCCGTGGCGCTGGACGAGTCCGGAGAGGCGCGGATGCGGCGCTACGGCCGCGGGTGCCGTGGCTCGTACAGGCCGATCTCGCCGCCGCCCGGCAGCCGGAACCCGGTGAGGCGCCCCCAGGGCGCCTGCACGACGGGGCTGAAGTCGACGCCCCGGTCGGTGAGTTCGGCGATGGTGGCGGTCAGGTCGTCGCACATCAGCATCAGTTCGTGCGACGGCTCACCGTCCGCCGGATGGCAGGCCACCTCCGCGGGCGGCATCTTGAAGATCAGCCAGCCGTTGCCGGCGTCGACGTGCGGCCAGCCCAGCACGTCCCTGAGGAAGGCCCGGTCGGCCTCCGCGTCCCTGCTGTACAGCACCACGTGCGCCCCATTGATCACCCGGGGGAGGCTAGGAGTTGAACGCCCCCACGGCAAGCACCCGCCCCTGCGCGTCGCTGCGGACGCCTCGGCGCGGCGTCCGGGCCACGGGGGCGTGAGGCGCCCGTCGCGGCCCGAGCCCGGCTGCCTCAGCCCTCCCCGTTCCACTTCAGGTCGTCGAGGCGCACCACGTCGCCGAAGCGGGGGAGGTCGAGCGACACGGCCGCCGTGTGCTCCGCGGCGCTGAGCGCCGTCATGCCCTCCTCCACGAACACCAGCTCGTAACCGTGGTCGGCGGCCGCCCGGGCGGTGGACTCGACGCCGAGATTCGTCGCGATGCCCGCGAACACGAGGGTGTCCACGCCGTGCCGCTGCAACAGCTCGTGCAGTCCGGTGCCGTGGAAGCCGCCGATGGTGCGCTTGACGATCACGTGGTCCGCGACGTCCGCGACGGGCGCCACCAGGCCGCTGCCCGGCGGCTGTTCGGCGACCCGTGGCCGCTCCACCCGGATCGCGACGACCGGTGCGCCCGCCGAGCGGCACTCCCGGGCCAGAGCGAGGGCCGCGTCGACGGCCTCGCTCCCCGAGCGGGGTTCCAGGGGCAGACCGACGATACGTTCCATCAGGTCGACCAGGATCAGGGCGGTCCGCGCGCTGTCGAGGATTCGCATGGCGCCACGCTAGTCGGCACGGCGGGCCCATGGAACGCATCCGGGGCCCGGCACCGGGCAGCCCGTCCGCGGTCCCCGCCGTGACACCGGTGCCGGGGCCGGCCATGCGGGCGCCCGGGCGCTGCCCGCCGGACACGCCCGCGCCCTGGTCCCCGCCGAACCGCGCGGCCGGGCGGTCGCGGGGGTGACGATCGTCCCGGCGCTCCCTACCGGGGCTCCGTGGCCGCGTCGAGCAGGGGGCCCAGTTCCTCGACGGCCGTGTGGAGGGCGCGGGTGTCGCGTTCGCTGCGGGCGAGGATGATGGCCCCCTCCAGGGCGCTGATCATCAGGGTGGCGAGGGAGCGGGCGCGGTCGGCGGGCACGTTCATGCCGGTGAGCGCCTCGGCCACCGCTCCGGTCCAGGTGGCGAACGCCCCGGCGGTCGCCTCACGGGTGCTCTGCCCGGAGGCCGAGCAGTCGACGGTGGCGGCGGCTACCGGGCAGCCCGTGGCGAAGCCCCCGCTCTCGTACTCGTCGATCCACTGGCGGGCCATCGCCGCGAACAGGCCGCTCGGCGTGGGGTCGTCGAGCTGTGCGAGGAAGCGGGGCACGCGCCGGGCGGCGTACCGGCCGGCCCAGCCGACGGCCTCGTTGACGAGCTGTTCCTTGCCGCCGGGGAAGTAGTGCTGGAGCGAGCCGCGGGGCGCCTCGGCGTGTGCGGCGACGTCGCGCATCCCGGTCGCGGTCACGCCGTCGCGCCGGATGAGCTGCGCGGCACTGAAGACCATCCGCTCCCGTGGTCCCGGTCCGGACCCCGCCATCGTCAGACCTCCCGCATCCGTACGCCGAGCCTGCGCCCAGGGTAGAGCGGGACGGCCGGCTATGACGACGGTCATGGAGGCGCGCTACTATGACCGCTGTCATAGCGACTGCGGAGGAGGGCGGACGCATGCACGTCGGCTTCATCGGTCTCGGCGTCATGGGGCAGCCCATGGCCCTGCGCCTGGCCGCCGCCGGGACCCCGCTGATCGTGTGGAACCGCACGCCGGGTCGCGCCGAGCCGCTGCGCACGGCCGGCGCCACGGTGGCCGCGGACGCCGCCGAGGTGTTCACGAAGGCCGGCACCGTGCTCCTCATGCTGGCGGACGAGGCGGCCGTCGACGCCGTTCTCGCCCGGCACACCCCGGAGTTCGCCGAGCGGGTGGCCGCACGGACCGTGGTCCACATGGGTACCACGTCCGCGGAGTTCTCCCGCGCCCTGGAGGCGGACGTGCGCGCGGCGGGCGGCCGGTATGTCGAGGCCCCCGTCTCGGGATCGCGGGTGCCGGCCGAGCAGGGCCGCCTGGTGGCGCTGCTGGCGGGCGCGCAGGAAGCGGTGACAGCCGTACGGCCGCTGCTGGCGCCGATGTGCCACCAGGCGTTCTTCTGCGGCACCGCGCCGAACGCGCTGCTGATGAAGTTGTCGGTGAACCTGTTCCTGATCACCCAGGTGACCGGACTGGCCGAGGCGTTCCACTTCGCCGGGCGGCACGGGCTGGACCCCGCGCTGTTCCTGGACGTGCTGGACGCCGGGCCGATGGCCAGCGCGGTCTCCCGGATGAAGGCGCCCAAGCTGCTGGCCGGGGACTTCGCCGTGCAGGCGGCCGCGCTGGACGTGCTGAAGAACAACCGGCTGATCGCCGAGGCCGCCCGCACCCGGGGGCTCGCCTCTCCCCTCCTCGACGCCTGCCACGCGCTGTTCGAGGAGACGGTGGCTCTCGGGCACGGGGGTGCGGACATGGTCGCCGTACTGCGGGCGATCGAGGCGCGCACCACCGAGGGGCGGCCCGGGGCGCCGGCCGCGGGCTGACCGACCGGGGCCGTCAGGCCGTCAGGCCGTCAGGCCGTCAGCCGCCGAGGGTGCCCTTCGGGATGCCGTACGCCCGGTCCACGGGCAGCCGGAGCACCAGGCGGCGGTCGCGGACCATCGCGGCGCGGTAGTCGTCCCAGTCGGGGTGTTCGCCCGCGACGGCGCGGTAGAGACGGACCAGCTCCTCCACGGTCTCGTCGTGCGGGTCCCGCGCCACCGGCGTCAGGTCGGCGGTCGCCTCGACGACCGTGTAGGCCCAGCGGTCGGCGCTGGTGACGTGGTACGACGCCCGCGGGTCCCGGCGCAGGTTGCGCGTCTTGGCGCGATCGTCGGTGAGCGAGATCCGGACGACCCGCTCGTCGGGGTCGTAGAAGTGGCTGACGTTCGACAGCTGCGGACGTCCGTCGCGCTTGAGGGTGACCAGCACCCCGCCGCGCTGCTCGGAGAGAAGGGCGAGCAGCGCGTCCTGTGTCGTGTCGTGAGTCATGCCGGTTCAACTCGCGGGAGGCGCGGCCCATTCCCATCGAGTAGACACTGTCTACGCCTTCTTGGTAGACAGTGTCCATGACTGCTGCCGAACCGGCGGATCTGCGGACCCGTCTCGTCGACGCCGGCGTGGACCTGGTGGCCCATGAGGGCGCCCAGGCTCTGACGCTGCGGGAGATCGCCCGGCGCGCCGGCGTCTCGCACGGGGCGCCGCGCCGCTACTTCCCCACCCACCTGGAACTGCTGTCGGCCATCGCGCGCCGCGGCTTCGAGGACCTGGCGACGCGGGTCACGGCACTGGGGACCGCGGGCTCGCCGCGCGAGCGCCTCGGACAACTCGGCTTCCTGTACCTGGAGTTCGCTCGCGAGAACCCCGGCATGTACGAGCTGATGTTCCGTCATGACCTGCTGGAGAGTGGGCACCTGGGGCTGCGGGAGACCAGCCTTCCGCTGTTCGGCGTGCTCGTGGACCTGGTGGGCCGGGCCCGGCCGGACGGCGACGCCCGCACGGTCGCGGCCGCGCTGTGGGCGAACCTGCACGGCATCGCCCAGCTGTGGCGCTGGGGCAGCCTGCCCCTCGCCACCGGAAGCGACGACGTCACTCCCCTGCTGCGCAGCGCGCTCGACGCCCACCTCGGCCCCGGAGCGGCCCGGTGAAGCGGCGGGCGGCCCTGGCGTGCAGTGTCGCGGGCGCGGTGATCGTGGCCCTGGACGGCACGGTGCTCACCGTCGCCCAGCCCGCACTCGGCGCGGACCTGCACGCGTCGGTCGGCCAGGTGCAGTGGACGACCACCGGGTACCTCATCGCGGTGGCCGGCCTGCTGGTGCTCGCGGGGCGGCTCGCCGACCTGTACGGGCACCGGCGCGTCTTCGCCGTCGGCATGCTCGGCTTCGGCGCGGCCTCGGCGGGGATCGCGGCGGCCCCGGGCGTGGGCCCGGTCGTCGCGCTGCGGATCGTCCAGGGCGTCTTCGGGGCCCTGCTCCAGCCGGCCACGCTCGGCATGCTGCGCGCCGCCTACCCACCGGACCGGCTGCGCCGGCCACTCGCCGTACGCACCGCGGCCATCGGGCTGGCGGCGGCGACGGGACCGGTGATCGGCGGGGCGCTGACGACCGCGGTGGGCTGGCGGGCGGTCTTCCTCGTCAACGTCGTACCGGCGGCGGTGTTCGGGCTGCTCGCCCTCGCCCGACGGCAGCCGGGAACGCCCCGCCGCGGCCGCCCGGTGCCCCGCCTGGACCTTCCCGGCGCCGTGCTGCTCGCGCTCTGCCTGGCCGGTTCGGTGCACGCCCTGGTCGCGCTCCCGGTGTCCGGGTGGACGCCGGTACGCGGGCTCGAACTCGCGGCGGCCGTGGGCGCGGCTGCGGCCTTCGTGCGCCATGAGCGCCGTACCGCCGATCCCCTGGTGCCCGCCGACGCGGTCGGCGCGCCCGGTGTCGGCGCCGCGCTGGGGATGCTGGTGGCCGCGTCGGCGGCGCTCCAGGGCGCCCTGTTCCTCTGTGTCCACCTCCTCCAGCGCGACCTCGGCCTGGATCCCCTGCACTGCGCGCTGACCGCCCTGCCGCTGGCCGCGCTGATGATCCTGGCCGCGCCCGGCTGCGCGGTCGCCCTGCGCCGGGCCGGTGCCCGCCGGACGACCGCGGCCGCGCTGGCGGCGCTCGCGCTGGGGCTGCTGGTCCTCGCCCGCGCCACCGGTCCGCTCGCCTTCGGCGCCGGGTTCGCGCTGCTCGGCGCCGGCTTCGGCACCGTGATGGTGGCGGCCACCCATGTCGTCGTACGCCAGGCGGCCGCGCGGTCGGCCGGGGTCGCGGGCGGCCTGCAGCAGACGGCGCTGAACACCGGCCCGGTCCTCGGTGTGGCCACCGCGACCACCCTGTGGGCCGTGGCCGGGCCGCGTGCGGCGCTGCTCGCCCTGGCCGCGGTGGCGGCGGTCGCGGTACCGGCGGCACGGTTCCTGCCGGGCCGGGACGCCGGCCCCGAACCCGGGCGAGTGCCGGAGGGGAAGGCGGCACCGGCCGGGGTAACCGCCACCGCCGGGAAAACGGCCACCGCCGGGGAACGGCAGCCACCCGGGGCGGCAGCGCCCGGGCACGCAGCGACCGCCGGTGACACGGCAACCACCGGGGACACGGTGACCGCCGAGGACCCGGCGGCCGCCGAGGACGCGGCCGGAACGTCACCTGCCGCTTCCGCGCCGCGGTGACGTCTGACGGCACGCCGGTGGGGTATGCCGGTGGAGGGACCCGCGGCGACGAAGGACACGCGATGGCACTGCTGCGACAAGAGGTGGAGCCGGGTGAGGCCGGGCTGGACGCGAAGGCGCTGGACCGGCTCGACCGGCACGTCGTCCGTCTCGTCGACGAGGGCCGGCTGCCCGGGTTCCTGATCTGCGTCGCACGCGGCGGGCGCGTCGCACACCTCACCTGCCACGGCCTGCGCGACCTCGCCGCCGAGGCGCCGGTCGAGCCGGACACGCTGTGGCGGATCTACTCCATGACGAAGCCGGTCACCGCGGTCGCCGCGCTGCTGCTGGCCGAGGAGGGCCGGCTGGCGCTCGACGACCCGCTCGAGCGGTATCTGCCGGCGTTCGCCGCGCCCCGCGTGTACGTCGGCGGCGAGGGAGCGGACGTACGGACCCGGCCGGCCGCCGGCCCGCTCCTGATCCGGCACCTGATGACCCACACCGCCGGTCTGACCTTCGGCTTCTACCACACCCACCCGGTGGACGCCCTGTACCGGGCGGCGGGCCTGGAGTCGTCGGTGCGGCCGGGCTCCGACCTCGCGGAGACCACCGAGCTGTACGCGAGCCTGCCGTTGCAGTTCGACCCGGGCACGCAGTGGAACTACTCGGTGGCCTCCAACGTGCTCGGCCGGGTGATCGAGGTGGTCTCCGGGCAGCCGCTCGACACGTTCTTCGCCGAGCGGATCTTCCGCCCGCTCGGCATGACCGACACCGGCTTCCACGTCACCGACGAACAGGCCGAGCGGCTCGCCGAGTTGTACGGCGACGCGGACGACGGGGGTGTCAAGCCGATCCCCGGGCTGCCGGTGCGCGCACGGCCCCGGTTCCTGTCCGGCAGCGGCGGCCTCGTGACGTCCGCGCCCGACTGGCACCGCTTCATGGAGATGCTGCGCCGCCGCGGGGAGCTCGACGGCGTACGCCTGCTCGCGCCGCGGACCGTGGCGGAGATGACCCGCAACCAGCTGCCCGGCGGCGCCGACCTGAGGTCCTTCGGCAGCCGCCCGGCCCACGACGAGCCGGGCAACGACGGCGTCGGTTTCGGCCTCGGCGTCTCCGTCGTCACCGACCCCGCCCGCACCCTGGCACCGGCCGGGCCCGGCACCTTCGGCTGGAGCGGGGTGGCGACCACGACGTTCTGGGTGGATCCGGGCCGGGAGCTGACCGTGCAATTCCTGACCCAGCTGCGCCCGGCGCGCTCCCTGCGTCTGTTCCCTGCGCTCAGACGGCTCGTGCACGAGGCGGTCACCGGCTGAGCGAGGGGCCGCGTCAGGACCAGTGGGCCACCGCGTCCAGGTGCGGCAGATGGTGGTCCATCCGCTCCCGCTTGGTGCGCAGATAGGTGATGTTGTTCTCGCACGGCGGGATGAGCAGCGGCACCTGTTCGGCGACGCCGATGCCGTGCCGTACCAGCGCCTCGCGCTTGAGCGGGTTGTTGGACATCAGCCGCACCGAGTCCACGCCCAGGTCGCTCAGCATCGCGGCGGCGACACCGTAGTCGCGGGCGTCCACGGGCAGCCCGAGAGCCAGGTTCGCCTCGACGGTGTCCAGGCCCTCCGCCTGCAACGCCATCGCCCGCAGTTTGCCCAGCAGCCCGATGCCCCGGCCCTCGTGGCCCCGCAGATACAGCACGACACCGCTGCCCTCGGCGACGACCGCGCGCAGTGCCGCGGCCAGCTGGTCGCCGCACTCGCAGTGCCGGGAGCCGAACGCGTCACCGGTGAGGCACTCCGAGTGCAGCCGGGTCAGGACGTTCTCGCTGCCGAGGTCGCCGTGCACGAGCGCGACCTGCTCCTCGCCGCGGTCGTGGTCCAGGAAACCGATCGCCTGGAACATCCCGTACGCCGTCGGCAGCGGCGCGCTCACGACGCGTTCCACACCCGTGCGCCGGTCCTGCTTCTCGCCGAGGACGCCGAGGGGCGCCGTGCTGTTCTCTGTCATGATCTGATTCCTCAGCTCTGTACGAAAGGCCGTGAAAACATGAGTGGTTCGGGCTCGGTGACAGCGGGAGACGGTCCGGTGCCGGCGGGTCACGGTCTGCTGCCCGCGGACACCACGGAAGACGTACGGACGCGGGCGGCGGACGGTTCAGCACGGGTCGCCGTCCTTCCCGTCGGCAGCCACGAGCAGCACGGCCCGTACCTTCCGCTGGCGACGGACACCCTCGTCGCCTGTGCGATCGCCCGGGAGATCGCCGCCGCGTACCCGGTCCAGCTCCTGCCGCCGGTGACGATCTCCTGCTCGCACGAGCACGCCGGCTGGCCGGGCACCGTGTCCATCTCCGCGGTGACGCTGCACGCCGTGGTCCGGGACATCGCCGCCTCGCTGCGCCGCTCCGGCGTCGAGGCCCTCGTCGTCGTCAACGGACACGGCGGCAACTACGTGCTCGGCAACGTCGTCCAGGAAGCCTCGGCGCGCGGCGAGCGCATGGCGCTCTTCCCCGCCGTGGAGGACTGGGAAGCGGCCCGCGTGCGGGCAGGGGTGGCCACATCGCTGCTCACCGACATGCACGCGGGCGAGATCGAGACGTCCGTTCTGCTGCACGCTCACCCCGAAGTGGTCCGGCCCGGTTACGAGTCCGCCGACGTCGTCGCCGACGACCGCCGTCATCTGCTCACCGTGGGCATGTCCGCCTATACGGCTTCCGGTGTCATCGGCCGTCCTTCCCTGGGGTCGGCGGACAAGGGCAGGGAGCTGCTGGCGAGCCTCGCCGACTCCTTCGGGGCGTGCTTCGCGCTGCTCACCGGAGCCGCCGAGGAGTGACCGCGGGCGGCCGGCGTCAACGCGCCGGGCAGGGCGGCCGCGAAGCACAGCACGCCGTAGACGACCGCGACGGCCAGCCCGGTGTCCGCGCCGAGTCCGGCGGCGCCGAACGCCCACGCGGTCACGCCCTCGCGCGGCCCGAACCCGCCGATGTTCAGCGGCAGTCCCATGGCGAGCAGGGCGAGGACGGCGAGCGGCAGCAGCGCGACGAACCCGGTGCCGGGTGCGGCGGCCCGGGCCGCGAGGACGAACGTCGCCAGGTGCCCGGCGAGCACGACGACCGAGGACAGCAGCACGCCGGGCCCGTTGCGCCGGGACAGCAGCCCCTCGCGGGCCTCCGCCAGCGCCGTCCGCAGCGCACGGGCGCGCCGGACGGGCGCCCCCGGCGCGCGGTTCATCCGGACGGCGAGCGCGACGGCCAGCATGCCGACGGCGGCGAGTGCGGCGAGCGGGACGGCGTGCCGTACGTCGGTGCGGACCGGGGAGGGGGCGACGAGCAGCACGAGCAGCCCGGCGACCGCCAGTACGGCCTGCCCGGCGGCGCGTTCCAGGACCACCGCCCGCACGCCGCGTCCCATGTCACCGGCGCTGCGCCCGTGCCGCACCGCGCGGTGCACGTCGCCGAGGACACCGCCGGGCAGGGCGGCGTTGAGGAACAGCGCGCGGTAGTAACCGGCCAGAGCGGTGCCGAAGGGCAGCCGGATGCCGAGCCCGCGGGCCACGAGCGACCAGCGCCAGGCGCTGCACGCCGTGGTCACCCCGCCGATCCCGACCGCCACGGCCAGCGTCGGCAGGTCGATCCTGCGCAGCCCCTCGAGGAAGGCCCCGGTCCCGAGCCGCCAGACCAGCAGCCCCAGGATGAACACCCCGGCGAGAGTGCCGAGGTGGCGGCGGAGGACGGCCGGGCGGCGCGCGGTGGGCGGTGGCGCCGCTTGGCCGCAAGGCGGCCCGGCCGGCTCGCCGTGCCCGCTCCCGGCCCGCGAACCGGCTGTCTCGCCGTACCCGTTCCCGCCCCGCGAACCGGCCGGGTCCTCGTGGCCCCTTCCCGGCCCGGCCGCTCGGCCACCCCCCGGGGCCGGGACGGTGGTGCCGGGGCGGGGCGCCGTGACGTCGGCGGTGACCCCGGAGACCGGCCCCACCGGGGCGATCCGACCGGCGGCGGGCGCCGGAGGGTCCGTCTCGGGCGGCAGGACGCCGACCGCCGTGGACGCCGTGGACGCGCCGCGGTCGGGGGCCCGGTTGTCCCTCCCCGCGCTCATGGCGTGCCGCCGTTCGCGTGGGGCAGGGCCAGCAGGTCGCTGTGGTGGACGGTCGCGCGCAGCTCACCGAGGGCCAGGGAGGCGAGCCGGGCCGCCAGGTAGGTCGCGGCGCGGTCGGCCAGCTCCGGGCGGTGTTCCACGGCGGCGCCGACCCAGCCGCGCAGCCACTGCGCCGTCAGCTCGGGGTCGGCGGGCCCGAGGTGCCAGGGGCTCGGGCGGACCCGCACCCCGGCGCCGTACGCGGCGAACGCCTCGCAGGCCGCGGTGACCGCGTCGGGACCGAGCAGACCGGTGCGCCGCTGGTGGTCGTTGAAGGCGGCCGTGATCTCCGCGTCCAGCGGATCATGCGGGGTCAGCTCCACGTGTCCGGCGACGGAGAGCGTGAGCAGCGCCGGGCAGGCGGCGCCCGCGCACGCGGCGGCGAGGGCGTCGACCTCGTCGCGGGTCAGCACGTCCAGCAGTGCGGACGCGGTGACCAGCGTGGCCCCGGCCAGCGCGTCCGGGGTGAGCCGGGCGACGTCGCCGCGCCGGGTCTCCACGGTGATCCGGCTGCCGTCGGCGGCGGCGCGCGGGGCACCGGCCGCGGCGAAGTGCAGCAGGTAGGGGTCGCGGTCGTGCAGCACCCAGTGCTGGGCGCCGTCCAGCAGGGGCGCCAGCCAGCGGCCCATCGAACCGGTGCCGCATCCCAGGTCGTGCACGACGAGGCCGCCGGAGCGGCCGGACCGGTCGGCGAGCCGGACGCGCAGCGGGTCCAGCAGGTCGGCGGCGCGTGCCGCCGCGTCGGCCGGCTCGCGCAGCCGCAGCCACTCGGGCGCGTACCGGGCCGGCTCCTGCGGCGCACCCGGCCGCAGCCGGACGGTCTCCCGCTCCCCCGGCCGGGTCACGGGCCCGGCGCCGGGAATCACCGCGGACGTGCCCCCGGCCGGCGCCGCCGCGGCGCGTTGTCGCGCCGTCGCGGCAGGCGCACCGGATGCTGTCTCGCGCTCGCGCGGAACGCGGCCGTCCGCGGCGGTCGTCGGCCGTGTCATGCCGGCCTCCCCGACGGAGCCGGGAGCCTGCCCAGCACGGCGGCCAGGCGTTGGGCCGTCGTTCCCCAGCCGCTCAGGGCGGCCCGGCGGGCGCGTGCGGCCGTCCTGAGGCGCCGGCGCAGCTCCGGGTCGTCGAACCAGGCGCGCAGGGCCGTGGCGAGGGCGGCGGGATCGTCCGGGGGGACGAGAAGGCCGGGCCGGGTGCCGTCGGGGGCGCGGCCGAGCGCCTCGGGCAGGCCGCCGACGTCGGTGGCCAGCACCGGGACACCGCGCGCCAGGGCCTCGGTGACCGCCATGCCGTAGGTCTCGCCGGCGGAGGCCAGGACCATCAGGTCGGCGGCGGCGTAGGAGGCGTCGAGGGCTCCGGCGGTGCGCGGTCCCGTGAGGCCGACACGGTCGTCCAGGCCGTACGAGCGGATCGCCGAGCGGACGCGGGAGACGTAGGCCGGGTCTTGGGTGGTCCCGCCGACCAGTTCGCAGTGGAACGGCCGGCCGGTGACGGAGGCCAGGGCCTCCACCAGCCGGTGCTGGCCCTTGCGCGGGGTGACGGCGGCGACGCACAGCAGGCGGGACACGCCGTCGGTGCCGTGGGCGAGGGGCGCGATGTCGGCGCCGGGGGCGGCGACGTGCACCGCGTCCGGGGCGAGGCCGTGGTGGGCGACGAGCCGGCGTCCGGCCCAGGCGCTGGTGGCGATCACGGCCGGTACGGCCCGCAGGACCGCCCGCTCCCGCGCGTCCAGGTCGGCGGCGACGGCCGGGTCGAGGCCGGTCTCGTCGGCGAGCGGGAGGTGCACGAGGACCGCGAGGGACAGCCTGCGCGCCGCCGGGACGACGACCTCGGGCACGCCGCAGGCGACCAGTCCGTCCAGCAGGACCACCGAGCCGTCGGGGATCTCCCGCAGGGTGCTTTGAAGTGCGGCGCGGGCGGCGGCGTCCGGGCGGGGCCAGGCGCCGGCCACCAGGTGGGCGTGCGGCTGCCAGCCGAAGCCGGGCAGGTCCAGGCCCACGCGCCGGTCGTAGGCGTTGCCGCCGCTCGGCGCGGCCGGGTCGTCGACACCGGCCGGCATCACGAAGTGCGCGGTGCGCAGGGACATGGGGATGATCCCGCCGTCGGTCGGGGGTGCGGGCTGCGCGGGTATGTGGGCGAGCCGCTTCTTCCGCGTCGTCGTGCCGGTCACAGGGCACGCTCGTAACTCGCCCACGCCACGTGCGACTCGTGGAGGGTGACGCCGAGGCCGGCGATGCCCCGGGCGCCCTCGCCCAGCGCGCCCTTGTGGATGCGCTCGGCGAGGCGGTCGGCGATGACCTTGGCCAGGAACTCCGTGGAGGTGTTGATCCCGGCGAAATCGGGTTCGTTGTCGAGGTTGCGGTAGTTCAACTCGCCGACGACGGCGCCCAGTTCCCGGGTGGCCAGACCGATGTCGACGACGATGTTGTCGTCGTCCAGCTCTTCGCGCCGGAAGGTGGCGTCCACCAGGAACGTCGCCCCGTGCAGACGCTGCGCGGGGCCGAAGACCTCGCCGCGGAAGCTGTGGGCGATCATGATGTGATCGCGGACGGTGACACTGAACAACGGACGACCCTCCAGGTGCGGCGCGTCGGTTCCCCGGCCGATGGCCGCCGGGGATGCCTTCCAGTACGGCTCCTTCCTCCCCCGCGTTCAGCCTCTCCTCACCTTTTCGCTCAGGTCAGACGCTCGGCCGGGACGGCGCGTGCGCCCGGGTCAGGTGCTCGGGCCGGGGTGGCGGATCCGGTGGCACAGCGCCGGGAGCTCCCCCGACGCGAGGCGGGGCAGGACCTCGGGCAGTTCGTCGAAGGCGGACTCGCCGGTGACGAGGGCGTCGAGGGCGGGGTCGGCGAGCAGGTCGAGGGCGAGCGCGAGCCGGTCGCCGTAGGAGCGGGAGGCGCGGGCCGGGGAGACCGTGCCGACCTGGCTGCTGCGGATCGTCAGGCGCCGGGAGTGGAAGGCCTCGCCGAGCGGGAGCCGGACCGCGCGGTCGCCGTACCAGCTGAGTTCGACGACGGTGCCCTCGGGGGCGAGGAGTTCGAGCGCCCGGGTGAGACCCTGCTCGGTGGCGCTGGCGTGCACCACGAGGTCGCACCCGCCGAGCGCGTCCTCGGGTGTGGCGAAGCCGGCGCCGAGCGCCTCGGCGGTGCGGGCGCGGCCCGGGTCGGTGTCCACCAGCTGGACGCGGACGCCCGGGAAGCGGGCGAGCAGGGCGGCCACCGAGCAGCCGACCATGCCGCCGCCGACCACCGCGATCCGGTCCCCGACCAGCGGCGCGGCGTCCCAGAGCGCGTTCACGGCGGTCTCCACGGTGCCCGCGAGCACGGCTCGGTGTGCCGGCACCTGCTCGGGTACGACGGTGAGGGCGGCCGCGGGGACGACGTACCGCGTCTGGTGCGGGTACAGGCAGAACACGGTGCGGCCGGTCAGCTCCGGCGGCCCTTCCTCCACGACGCCCACGTTGAGGTAGCCGTACTTCACCGGGCCGGGGAAGTCGCCCTCCTGGAACGGCGCGCGCATCCGCGCGTACTGGCTCACGGGGACCCCGCCGTGGAAGACGAGGGTCTCGGTGCCGCGGCTCACCCCGCTGAACAGGGTGCGCACCACCGCCTCTCCCGCCGCGGGTTCCGGCAGAGCGACGTCGCGGATCTCGCCGTGCCCGGGCGAGCGAAGCCAGAACGCACGTGCTGAACGGCTCATCGGCATCCTCCTGAACGATCGGAAGGCGGTGCACGTACCGGGATGTGCACAGGCCGCGCACAGTACGCGGCGTTGATCGACTCTGTCACTCGGCCGGAGGGTGTTCGGTGGCCCTGAACGACATGTACGCAGCCAGGCCCGTCCAGCAGGAGCCCGCGGTGGGTGCGGGCGTGCAGCTGGTGTTGCTGGCGCTGCTCGGCGCGGCGATAGGCCTGGGCCCGGTGGGATGGCTGACCGGGCTCGTGTTCGCCGTGGTCAGCTGGGCGGTGCTGTCGCGGGCCCTGCACCGTTCGGGGCTGGACTCGTTCGGCCCGGCGAACCGGGTCACCCTCGGCCGCGCGACTCTGGTCGGCGGGGTGACCGCGCTGGTCGCGGACTCCTTCGAGGGCGCGCCGCCGGTGACACTGTTCGTCGCGCTGACGGCGGTCGCGCTGCTGCTGGACGGCGTGGACGGCAAGGTGGCCCGCCGCACCGGCACCACGACGGCGCTGGGGGCCCGTTTCGACATGGAGGTCGACGCGTTCCTGATCCTGGTGCTCAGCGTGTACGTGGCGCTGGACTTCGGCCCCTGGGTGCTGCTCATCGGTGCGATGCGCTATGTGTTCGTCGCCGCGGCCCGGGTGTGGCCCTGGCTGAACGCCCCGCTCCCGCCGAGCACCGCCCGCAAGACGGTGGCCGCGCTCCAGGGGATCCTCCTGCTGCTCGCGTCCTCCGGACTGCTGCCGGTCCCGGCGTCCGCCGGGGTGGTGGTGCTGGCGCTGGCGCTGCTGACGTGGTCCTTCGGCCGGGACGTGGTGTGGCTGCGGCGGCACGCGCACGCCGTGCCGGACACGGTCCCGGTGCAGGCGGAGGAACTGGACCTGGCCGCACGCTGACCCGCCCGCCGGCATCCGGGCAGGCGGCTCACGCCCGGCGGTCACATCCCGGCGGCCCAGGCCCGACGACCGCCCGGCGCCTCAGGCCCGGCGACCGCCGCCCGGCCGCTAGGGCCCGGCGACCGCCGCCCTCACGTTCGGCGACTGCCGCCCGGCCGTCCACGCCTGACGACTGCCGCCCGACCGCTCACGCCCGACGACGGCGACCCGGCCGCTCCCGCCCGACGACCGCCGCCCGACCGCTCGCGCCCGACGACCGCCGGTTGACGACTGCCGGTCGACGACTGCCGCCCGGCGGCTCAAGCCCGGCCTTCCGGACCGGGAGGCTCGCGCCCAGCTGTTCCCGCACGACGGCTCACCGTCAGCCGAGCGGGTCCGGTGGCTCGCACAGCGGCCTCTGTCCGGGCCCGGCGGCGAGGGCCGCCCTTCACGTCCGGCGGGGCAGCAGGGCCATCGCCGTCAGGGGTACGGCGGCCAGCGCGAGCCATGGCGCGGCGGGCGGCAGGCCCGAGTCGAGCAGGACCCCGGTCGCGGCGGAGCCGCCCAGCACGATCAGGCCGGACACCGAGGACAGCGCACCGGTGTACAGGCCGAGCCGGCCCTCGTCGGCGAGGTCGGGCACCCAGGCGCGGGCGGCGGGCGCGACGAGCATCTGACCGAGTGTCAGCAGGACGACGAACCCGGCGGCCGGCGCCAGTCCGCGCACGCCGGTCCACCCGGCGGGCCGCAGGACCGCGACGACGGCGAATCCGGCCGCGATCAGCGCGAGGCCCGCCGCCATCGCCGGTCGCGGCGTGAGCCGCTCGCCGACCAGCCGTGTGACGGGCAGCTGCGCGGCGACGACCAGCAGCGACGACAGCGCGAACAGCCAGGCCACCGGCGCCTGGGAGCCGGCCGCGCGCTCCACCTCGGCGGGCAGGGCGAGGTAGAGCTGGTTGTAGGCGAGCAGACAGGCCCCGTACGCGCAGCACAGCGCGAGGAAGCGGCCGTTGCGCAGCAGCGGTCCGGCACCGCCGCGGACGCGCACCGCCGCCGGCCGCCCCGTCACGTGCCGTGGCAGCAGCCACGCGTGCCCGGCGAGGACGAGGACGAAGATCCCGGCGCCGCCGAGGCACACCGTGCGGAAGTCGACGTCCAGCAGCAGCGCGCCGAGCAGCGGCCCGAGGAACGCCCCGGCCTGTCCGGCGACCGCGAACCGCGCCAGTACCCGGGTGCGCGGGCCGCCGCCCGCCTCCTCCCGGGCGACGGCCTGCCGGACCACCTCGGACTCGACGGCCGGGGAGAACAGCGCGGCGGCGAAGCCGATGAGCAGCACCGCCCCGATCACGGCCCAGGTGCGCTGCGCGTATCCGAGCCAGGCGAACCCGGCGATCCTGAGCGCACAGCCGGTCAGGACGACGGGCCGGATGCCGTGGCGGTCGGTGAGGGCGCCGCCGACCACGAACAGCCCCTGCTGGCTGAAGGTGCGCAGCCCCAGCACCAGCCCGACGAGCCAGCCCGCCATGCCGACGCCGCGCCCGAGGTGGTCGGCGAGGAAGGGCAGGACGGCGAAGAAGCCGACGTTGAAGGCGAGCTGGGTGAGGATCAGCAGCCGCAGCAGCGGGGTCATGCCACCGACTCGGCGGCGGGCGCGGGCCGTGCGGCCTTCCGGGCCCGGTCGCGGTGTGGCATCCGTACGCCGCCCGCCGCGCTGACGGCGAGCGCGCCCAGCAGGGCGAGCACGGCGGCGGGCGCGAGGACGGCCCAGGGGGCGCGTTCGGCGTACGGCTGGTTCTCGGCGAGCAGCAGGCCCCACTCGGGGGACGGCGGTTGCGCGCCGAGGCCGAGGAAGCTCAGCGAGGCCAGGGCGAGGGCGGTGCCGGGCAGCCGCAGCAGGGCGTGCCGGGTGACGGAGGGCAGTACGGCGGGCAGCAGGGCGCGGCGCAGCATGTGGAGGCGGCCGGCGCCGAGCGCGCGGGTGGCCGTCAGGTGCGCGGTGGCCCGCTCCTGCCGCAGCAGCGCGGAGGTGTGCGCGGCGAGCGGCGCCCAGGCGACGGCGAGCACGGCGAGCGCGGGCGTGGCGGCTCCGCCGCCCCGGACTGCGGTGACGAGCAGCGCCGCGAGGACGGGCGGGATCGCGTTGACGGTGTCGACGAGCGGCCCGGACAGCCGGGGCAGCAGCCCGAGCAGGACGCCGGCGAGGAGCGCGGCGGCACTGATGCCGAGGGCGAGCAGCAGGGTGTCCAGGGCGCCGTGCGCGATGCGGGCGAGCATGTCCCGGCCGAGCGCGTCGGTGCCGAAGGGATGCGGGGCGGAGGGGGGCCGGAGGCGGGCGGTGGTGTCGAGGGCGAGCGGGTCGCGCGGCAGGCCGAGGGCGACGACGGCGGCCAGCGCGCCGCCGTACACCAGGGGCAGGGTGGTGCGGGCGGGCGGGGTGGGCCGGTGCAGGGTGGGCAGGGCGCCGTCGCGCAGGGCGGGGCCGGTCAGCAGGCGGTTCGCGAGGTGGGCGAGCCCGGTGGCGGCGGCCGCGAGGAGCAGCAGCGCGAGGGTGCCCGCCTGGAGCACGGGCAGGTCCTGGGCGAGGGCGGCCTGCAGGGTCGTACGCCCGAGTCCGGGGATGTCGAAGACCTGCTCGACGGCGACGGCGCCGCCGGTGATCCCGACGACGAACAGGCTCGTGTTGGGCAGCAGTGCGGGCAGGCAGCGGCGGACGGCCTGGCGGGCGATACGGCGGCGGGGCATGCCGCGGGCGGCGGCGGCCCGCGCCCAGGGCTCGGTCAGGGCGGCGGGCAGCAGGTCGTCGAGGAGCCGGCCGAGCACGGCCCCGGCGGGCAGGCCGAGGGCGAGCGCGGGCAGCACCGTCCAGCGCGGCCCGTACCAGCCGAGCGCGGGCAGCCAGCCGAGCTGGACGCCGACCACGGTGGCGAGCACGGAGGCGGTGAGGAACTCGGGCAGCGCGGCGAGGACGGCGGTGCCGCTGCCGCCGGGGCGGCGCGCGGTCCGTCCGTACAGGGTGCGGGTGGTGACGAGCGCGGCGGTGACCACGGCGACCGCGAGGGCCGCCGTCATCAGCAGCAGGGACGCGCCGAGGGCGTCGAGCACCGTGGGGGTGACGTCGGCGCCGTTCAGCCACGACTGCCCGCCGGCCCCGCGCAGCCAACGCACGAGGAGAGCCAACGGCCCTTCGTCGAGGTGGAGTTGGGCGCGGATGTCGGCGAGCACCTGGGGGTCGGGGTCGCGGTCGGCCGAGCGGGCCTTGAGGACGGTGCGGGCCGGGTCGGTGTGCGTCAGCCAGGGCAGCAGCCCGATCGCGCACACGAGCCCGGCCGCCAGTGCGGTGCGCCACAGCAGGGCGCGAAGTGTCGCGCGCACGGTCAGCGGCGGGTGCCGGGGCCGATGAGGGTGCGCTCGTACGGGTCGAGCAGCACGCCGTGCACCGTGGTGCCGACGCCGGTGACGATCCGCTGGTGGACCAGCGGGACGACGGCGTCGGTGCCGAGGATCGCGGCCTCGGCGGCCATGGCGGCGTCCTGCCGCGCACCGGTGTCCTCGGTGGCCTCGGCCTCGGCGACCGCCCGGTCCACCTTCGCGTCGCACAACTGGGCGATGTTGTAGTTGCCGTGGCAGGTGTGGTCGCCGGCGAGGACGGCGACGGGGTCGCCGGTGTCGACGAGGGTGTTGCGGGCGAGGACGAAGGCGTCGAACTTCCCGGCGAGCGCGTCGCTTTCCAGCCGTGAGTACTCCTGCACCCGGAGCGTGACCCGGAACCCGGCCTTCTCCAGCTGCTGCTTCAACACCTGCGCCACTTCGGGCAGTTCGGGTCGGTTGTCGTAGGTGGCGAGGGTGATCGGGGTGCCGTCGACGGTGCCGGGAGCCGGGTGCACCGGCCGGGTCCGCTTGCCGGCGGCCCAGGTGACGGCGGGCCCGTGGATTCCGGCGCCGGCGTCGGCGTGCCCCTCGTAGACGCCCTTGGCGAGGGCGGCGGTGTCGACGGCGGCCCGGGCGGCGGCGCGTGTCCCCGGGTTCGCGAAGGGCCCGTGTGCGGCGTTGAGCAGGAGACTGGTGGTGCGGGTCGTGGAGGTCTCGTGCCGGGTCGCGGCGTCCAGGGTGGCGGCCTGGGCGACGGGGACCGCTTCGGCGATGTCGACCTGACCGGTGCGCAGGGCGTTGGCGCGGGCGGTGCCGTCGGCGACGAAGCGGGCGTCGATGCCGGCGGCGTGGGCGAGTCCGCCCCAGTAGCCGTCGTGGCGGTCGAGGGTGGCGGAGGTGGCGCCGGTGACCTTGGTCAGCCGGAAGGGGCCGGTGGCGGTGCCGACGGGGTCGACGCGCCCCGGAGCGGCGTACGCCTTCGGGGAGAAGACGGCCAGGCTCGGGCTCGCCAGCCGCAGGGGCAGGATCGGGTCGGGCGCGGTGGTGGTGACGCGGACGTCGTCGCCGCCTGCGGCCCGGGCGGTGAGGGTGACGCCGGACAGGGCGGCGGGGGCGGGCCTGGCCTGCGTGGCGCGGGTGAGGGCGGCGGCGACGGCGGCCGGGGTGACCCGGGTGCCGTCCTGGAAGGCGGCGTCGCGCAGGGTGAAGCGCCAGCTGCGGGCGCCCTCGCGCCGCCAGGACGCGGCGAGTGCGGGGGTGGCGGCGCCGTTGGCGTCGAGGGCGGTCAGGCCCTCGGTGACGCCGAGGCGGCTGAGGATGGTGGCGTCGGCGCCGTACGGGGAGAGGTTCTCGGCGGGCGGGAAGGCGAGGGCGACGCGCAGCCGGGAGCCGCCGGCGGCCCGGGTGCCGTCGCCGCCGTCCTTCTCGGCGAAGCAGCTCGCGAGGAGGGGGACGAGGAGGAGCGGTGCGAGCAGCCGGAGGCGGCGTATGCGGGTCACCGGGTCACCGCCCCGGCGGGAGCGGGCATCGGGAGTTCCACGTGCAGCACGCCGTTGCCCCCGTGGGTGTCCTCGCGCTCGTCGTGCACGACGGTGCCGAGCGACCGCCAGAACGCCTCGGCGCCCGGCACGGACGGGTCGGTGTGCAGATAGACGGCCCGGTACCCGCCGTCGGCGGCGGCGAAGGCGAGCAGTTCGCGCACGAGCCGCCGGGCGAGGCCGCGCCTGCGGTGCTCGGGGCGCACGTAGACGCGGCGCAGCTGTGCGGTGGTGCCGGAGGGGTAACGCTCGGCGAGGGGACGGGGGTTGGGCGGGTGCGCGGGGCCGCGGGAGTCGAGCGCGGCGGTGGCGACGACGCCGTCACCGGCGTCGAGTGCCACCAGGAGGGTGTGCCGGGGCGGGACGAGGTAGGCGCCGGCGAGGTCGATGATGTCGCCGTGCCAGCGCGGCACGTATCCGGTGCCGAAGTCCCGGTACACGGTGTCGAGCATGACGGCCCGTGCGCCGTCGAGGTCGTCGGGGGTGGCGGGCCTGATGCGGTGGCCCGTGAGGGGACGAGGGGTACTGATGCCTTGCTGTCGCACTTGCACATCATATGCAGTAAGTGGCAAGGGAAGATCGACCAGGTTCCGGCGAGACACCCGCCGGAGGGTGGTGAGGGGCATGGGCACCACTCTGCCACATGACATTCATTTTCAAAAAGAGCTGATGCCGTCCGGCCAGGGTGTGTGGTTGTTTGGGGTTCAGCGGCGCCGCAGCGTCTCGCGGGCGATGCCCTGGGGTGCGCCCAGCGGCTGTGGGCGGGCAGGACCACTCCGGGCGCGTGGCAGATGCCCTGGTGGTTGACGCGGACCTGGGCGCGGATGACGCCCTCCGCGGTGAAGCAGGCCAGTCGGGTGCTGACGCCGGCGGGCAGCGAACCGCCGGCGGGCAGCCTGCCCCGCGCCGCCCCCAGGGTCTCTCCGATCGCCAGGCCGGGCATCGGCCCGCGGACGCGGGACTGCCGGGCGAAGAGGTCCCGCTGGGGGTCCTTGGCGTGAGGCAAGGCCGCCCGCTTCCACTGGTTCTCCCGGGGGAGGAAACCGGCGGCGGTGTCAGAGGCCGGACCGCTCCAGCAGGACCGGCAGGGCCTCCGGCTTCACCTTCTGCACCGACCGCACCTGCCCGAGCCCCAGCTGCTCGCGGCCCACGGGGTCGCGGGACAGCGCCTTCGTCGCCTCGGTGAGCAGCGTCGCGGCGACGAGGTAGGAGACCTCGGTGTCGTCGGGGTCCTGCCACGGCTCCTCGTCCACCTCGCCCACCGCGCAGACCGCGGCGTCGGGGTGGGTGAAGAAGAACCAGAGCCGGTCCCCCGGCTTCATACGGTTGCGGCGGCTGAGCCACAGCTCCAGTTCGGGCTCCTCCTCGGCCAGTTGCCGGATCGTCTCCCGGTCGGTCGGTTCACCGTCCAGCATGTCCAGTTGAGGATTGAGGATGTAGATCCAGTCCGCCACGGCTCTCCCCTCGGTCAGGACGCTCGGCCCACGGCCACGCCCACAGCAGCGCCCCATGGTGCCAGGCGGACGGCGCCGGTGCGAACTCGGTTTCGGTGAACGGACAGCGGTGCGGTCGCCGGCCGCCGTCGCCGGACTCTCACGCCGCCTCCCGCGCCCCCGCCCCGTGCTCCCGGATGATCTCCGCGTACCGGTGTCCCGACCCCTTGATCGTGCGTTTCTGGGTGGCGTAGTCGACGTGGACGAGCCCGAAGCGCTTGTCGTAGCCGTACGCCCACTCGAAGTTGTCCAGCAGGGACCAGGCGAAGTAGCCGGCCAGGGGGGCGCCCTTGCGCAGGGCCGAGGCGCAGGCCGACAGGTGCTGCTCCAGGTAGGCGCGGCGCTCCGGGTCGTCCACCGTGCCGTCGGGGCGTACGGCGTCGGGGTAGGCGGAGCCGTTCTCGGTGACGTACAGCCTGCGGGCGCCGTAGTCCTCGCTCAGGCGCAGCAGCAGGGTCTCCATGCCGCTCGCGTCGATCTCCCAGTCCATCCCGGTGCGCGGGACGCCGGGGCGGTCGACGGTGCGGACGTGGGGGGCCGGCCCCGCCGGGTCGTCGGTGACCGTCTGGGGGAAGTAGTAGTTGAGGCCCAGCCAGTCCAGCGGGGCCGCGATCGTCTTCAGGTCTCCCGGTTCCTCCGGCAGGTCCACGCCGTACACCTCCCGCATGTCGGCCGGGAAGCCGCGGCCGTGCACCGGGTCGAGCCACCAGCGGTTGGTGTGGCCGTCCAGGCGGCGGGCCGCGGCCAGGTCCTCGGGGCGGTCGGTGGCCGCGTGGACGGTGGAGAGGTTGTTGACGAGGCCGACCTCGGCCTGCGGGGCCGCGGCGCGGACCGCCTCGACCGCCAGGCCGTGGCCGAGCAGCAGGTGGTAGGAGGCGCGCACGGCGGCGGTGAGATCCGTCCAGCCGGGGGCCATGCGGCCCTCCAGGTGGCCGATCCAGGCCGAGCACAGGGGTTCGTTGAGGGTGGTCCACAGGCGGACCCGGTCACCGAGGCGGGCGGCGACGGCCTCGGCGTACTCGGCGAACGCGAAGGCGGTGTCCCGTTCGGGCCAGCCGCCGCGGTCCTGGAGCACCTGCGGCAGGTCCCAGTGGTAGAGGGTGACGGACGGGGTGATGCCCGCCTCCAGCAGGGCGTCCGTCAGCTCGTCGTAGAAGGCGAGGCCCTTGGGGTTGACCGGGCCGTCGCCGCCGGGCAGGACGCGCGGCCAGGCGACCGACAGCCGGTAGCCGTTCACCCCGAGCCGGCGCATCAGGGCGATGTCCTCGCGCCAGCGGTGGTAGTGGTCGCAGGCGACGTCGCCGTGGTCGCCGCCCGCCGTCATGCCGGGGGTGTGCGAGAAGGTGTCCCAGATCGACGGAGAGCGGCCGTCCTCGGCGACGGCTCCCTCGATCTGGTACGCCGACGTGGCGGTGCCCCACAGGAAGTCGGCGGGGAACGCGGCGAGGTCGATGGTCACGGAAGTCCCTTCGGGAAAGGCGGGGAAGGACGAGAAGGTCACTTGACGGCTCCCGCGGTCAGGCCGGCCACCAGGTAGCGCTGGAGCAGCAGGAAGCCGGCGACCACGGGCACGCTGACGACGAGGGAGGCGGCCATGATCTGGTTCCAGTACACGTCGTTGAGGGTGGAGTAGCCCTGCAGGCCGACCGCGAGCGTGCGGGTGGTGTCGTTGGTCATCACGGACGCGAAGAGCACCTCGCCCCACGCCGTCATGAAGGCGTAGACGGCGACCGCGACGATGCCGGGCACGGCCGCGGGCACGACGATCCGGAAGAGCGCGCCGAGCGGGCCGCAGCCGTCGACCAGGGCCGCCTCGTCCAGGTCGCGCGGCACCGAGTCGAAGTACCCGATCAGCATCCAGATCGAGAAGGGCAGGGAGAAGGTGAGGTACGTCAGGATCAGGCCGCCGCGCGAGCCGAACAGGGCGATGCCGGTGGTGTTGCCGATGTTGACGTACAGCAGGAACAGCGGGAGCAGGAAGAGGATGCCGGGGAACATCTGCGTCGACAGCACGGTCACCGTGAAGACACGCTTGCCGCGGAAGTCGTGGCGGCTGACCGCGTAGGCGGCGAACACCGCGATGACGACCGAGCAGACCGTCGCCGCGCCCGCCACGACCAGGGAGTTCACGAAGTAGCGGGCCAGCGGGATCGTCGTCCAGATGTCGATGTACGGGCGGATCGTGAGGCCGCTGGGCAGCCACCGGAACTTCCCCGACACGTCCGCGAGCGGCTTCAGCGAGCTGGAGATCATCACGTACACCGGCAGCAGGACGAAGCCGGTGAGCAGCGTGAGGAAGATCCGGCGCGACCAGAGGAAGGAACCCGGGGGTGCCATGGGCGAGTTGCGTGCCGGAGCCGGGGAGGCGTCACGTGCCGGCGCGCGACGCCGGTCGCGGGCGGGCGCAAGGGACGAGTCAGGCATCGGCGGTCCTCCGTCCGCGTGTGGTGAGGGCCAGGTACACGCCCGTCACCGCGAGCAGGAAGAGCAGCAGCAGGACGCTCATCGCCGCGCCCGTGCCGAAGTTCCAGGTGACGAAGGACGCCTGGTAGATGTGCACCGAGATCAGGTCGGCGGCCTGCGGGGCGGCCCTGCCGAACAGGACGTAGGGGGTGTTGAAGTCGTTGAACGTCCACAGGAACAGGACCAGGACCAGCACCTGGTTGACGGGGCGCAGCGACGGCAGGGTGATGCGGCGGATCTGCTGCCATGTCCCGGCGCCGTCCAGGGCCGCCGCCTCGTACAGCTCGCGCGGGATGTTCTGCAGCCCGGCGGTGACGATGAGGAAGGCGAACGGCCAGCCCTTCCACACCGAGACGGTGAGCAGGGCGTAGAAGCTGTTGTCGCCGATCAGCCAGAAGGGCTGCCGGCCGGTGAGGTGCAGCTGGTCGTGCAGGACGTGGTTCACCAGGCCGTTGTCGTGCTGGAACATGAACACCCAGGTGATGACGGCGGCGTAGACGGGCAGCGCGTACGGCACGAGGAACAACGCGCGCAGCAGGCCGCGGCCGGCGAACGTGTCCTGCATGAAGACCGCGGCGGCGGTGCCGATCAGCCAGCACAGGGCGACCGACAGCAGGGTGAAGGCGACGGTGACGAGGAAGGAGTGCAGCAGGGCCTCGCCGACCGGGGCGTCGAAGTCGACCGACACCGTGTAGTTGTCGAGGCCGGCCCAGGGCGCGCTGCCCCAGTCGCGGATGAAGAACTGGGTGAGTTCCTTGAAGCTCATCACGACGCCGATGACCATCGGCACGAGGTGGACGAGGAGTTCGAGGACCAGGGCGGGCAGCAGGAGCAGATACGGCAGGGTGGCGCGGCGGATCCGTCCGGGGCGGCGGGGAGCACCCGCACGGGCGGGTGCTCCCTTGTGCACCGCTCGCTCGACGGCGGTGGTCGTGGTCATCCCGGTCACTTCGCCGGCATCTGCTGCTGCGCCTTGGCCAGCTTGGCCTTCACGGACGCGGCGGTGACGGGGCGGCCGGCGGCCGCGTCGGCGAACAGCTCCTTGACGGCCGTACCGACCGCCGTCTCGAACTGGGACTCGTCGGCGACCTGGGGCAGGGCGGCCGCGCTGGTGGCGAGCGTGTTCTTCAGCACGGCGTTCGCGGGGGTGCTGAAGGCGGCGTCGCCCTGGGCGGTCCTGACCGGCGGGATGGTGCTGTAGGCCTTGTTGAGGATCTTCTGCTCCTCGTCGCTCGTCAGGAACTTGACGAACCGCGTGGCCCCGTCGAGGTTGTGGGTGTTCTTGAAGACGGCGAGGTTGATGCCGGCGACCATGGAGTTGACCTGGGTGCCGGTGCCGGGGGTGCCGGACTGCACGGGCACCGGGGCGATGCCGTAGGCGTCCTCGCTCATGCCCTGGGACTTCAGGTTGGCGGAGGCCGACTGCCACAGCAGCATCGCGGTGCGGCCCTTGGCGAAGTCGCTGACGGACTGGTTCTGCGCGTACTCGGCGTTGCCGGCCGGGATCACCTTGTCCTTGGCCATGAGGCCGACGTACTGCTGGACGGCGGTGACGACACCGTCGCTGGTGAAGTCGGGCTTGCCGTCGGCGGTGAAGAAGTCGGCGCCGTGCTGGCGGGCGAAGACGAAGACGTGGTGGATGTTCTCGGAGACGTTGGATCCCTCGGCGCCGAGCGCCTGCTTGCCCTTCGCCTCGATCTTCTGCCCGTCGGCCACCAACTCCGACCAGGTGGCCGGGGGTCGGGCGATTCCGGCGTCGGCGAAGATCTGCTTGTTGTAGTAGAGGGCGTACGCCATCGAGTACAGCGGTACCGCCGCCGGGTCCTTGCCCGCGGCGCCGGTGGAGCCGAGCGCGGAGTCGACGAACCGGTCCTTTCCGCCGATCCTGCCGAAGTTCGCCGTGTCCCACGGCAGCAGGGCGCCGGTCGCCTGGAGCGACGCCGACCAGGTGTTGCCGATGTTCAGCACGTCCGGACCCTGGCCGGAGGTGGTGGCGGTGAGGATCCGGTTGAGCAGGTCGGACCAGGGGACGACCTCCAGCTTCACCTTGATGCCGGTCTGCTTCTCGAACTTGGCGAGTTCGGGCTGGAGGACCTTCTTGTCCTCCTCGATGCTCGCGCCCTGGTTGGAGGCCCAGTAGGTGAGCGTCCTGGGCGAGTCGTTCGACCCGCCGCCGGTGGCCGAACCTCCCCCGCACGCCGTGGCCGCGAGGGCGAGGGAGAGGCTGACGGCGCCGACGGCCGCGACTCGGATGCTGCGCATGCTCCAGGTGGTCCCTTCCGGGAAGCTCATCACATCTTAATTTAGGGCGTGAGTTAAACCGCGAAAGTCAAGCGCGTCAAGGCTTTTGACGCGGATCGTCGAACTCGGCCGCGATCCGGTACGGGACGGGTCAGGGGCTGCGCCCCTGCGTGGCGGGTTACTCCGTCATCGCCTCGGCGGCCAACGGCCCAGTACAAGCACGTCGTCGGTGACGGGGGCGCGCCGACGCCGGGGACGCCGACGGCACCGCCGGGGACGCCGACGGCACCGTCGAGCGTGGTGACGTACCCCTGACCCGGCGGCCTTCGTGCCGTGTCCCCCTCGGGGCCGCCGGGTGGTCCTCCCCGGGCGCGGGGAGGACCACCCGGCCGTGCGCGTCACGCGGGCGGAGACGACCGCCGGCCGTGCACGTCACCCGGGCCGGGAGGACCGCCGGCGGTGCGCGTCACGCGGGCGCGTAGCCCGTCGGGCGGGCCGTGAAGGTGCCGCGGCCCTGGGTACGGCTGCGCAGGCGGGTGGCGTAGCCGAAGAGTTCGGCCAGCGGCACCGTCGCCGTCACCACCGCCGCGCCGCCGCGCGTGGCGGACCCGGTGACGCGGGCCCGGCGCGCCGCCAGGTCGCCGAGGACCGCGCCGACGGCGTCCTCGGGCACGGTCACCGTGACCTCGGCGACCGGCTCGAGCAGCAGCAGGGTGCAGCCGCGCAGCGCCTCGCGCAGGCCGAGCCGGCCGGCGGTGCGGAAGGCCATCTCCGAGGAGTCCTTCACATGCGTGGACCCGTCGGTGAGCGTGACCTTCAGCCCCGTCACCGGGTGCCCGGCCAGCGGGCCGCCCTCGGCCAGCGCGTCCCGGCAGCCGGCCTCGACCGCCCGGACGTACTCCTGCGGCACCCGGCCGCCCACCACGCGCGACGCGAAGACGAAACCGGTGGCGCCCGGCCCGTCCGGCAGCGGTTCGACGTCGAGGACGACGTGCGCGAACTGGCCCGCGCCGCCGTCCTGTTTGACGTGCCGGAAGACGACGCCGGTCACACCGCGGGCGACCGTCTCGCGGTGGCTGACCCGGGGGCGGCCCGTGGTGAGCTCCAGCCCGTGCACCCGGCGCAGCTTCTCCGCGGCGACCTCCAGGTGGAGTTCACCCATGCCGGACAGCACGGTCTGGCCCGTCTCGGGGTCGGTGCGGACCACCAGGGACGGGTCCTCCTCGGCGAGCCGGGCCAGCGCGGCCGACAGCCGTTCGGTGTCGGTGCCGCGGCGGGCCTCGACCGCCACCGAGACGACGGGTTCGGCCGCGCCCGGCGGTTCGAGCACGATCGGGGCGCCCGGCGCGCACAGGGTGGTGCCCGCGCGGGCCGACTTCAGGCCGACGACGGCGACGATGTCACCGGCGCCCGCCCGCTCGACCGCCGCGTGCCGGTCGGCCTGGACGCGCAGGATGCGGCCGACCCGCTCGGTGCGGCGCGCGGTGGCGTCCCACACGGTGTCCCCCTTCTCCAGTGTTCCCGCGTACACGCGCAGATAGGTCAGGCGTCCGGTCGCCGTGGCGGTGACCTTGAAGGCCAGGGCGGTGAACGGGGCGCCGGGGTCGGCCGGGCGTTCCCGGCCGTCCCGCGTGTCCCGGACGGGCGGCCGGTCGGCCGGCGAGGGCAGGTAGGCGACCACGGCGTCCAGCAGCGGCTCGATGCCCCGGTTGCGGTAGGCGGAGCCGCACAGCACGACCACGCCGTCCCCGCTGACCGTCAGGTCCCGCAGTGCGGCGCGGAGCGTGTCCGCCGAGAGGGTCTCCCGGTCGCAGAACTCCTCCAGTGCCGCCGGGTGCCGTTCCGCCACGGCCTCCTCCAGCGTCCGGCGCCGGCGCCGGGCCTCGTCGAGGACCGCGTCCGGAACCGGGCCCTCGGTGACCGGCTCGCCACCGTCGGACCAGGTCAGGGCGCGCATCCGGACCAGGTCGACGACGCCGGTGAAGGCGTCCTGCGCGCCGATCGGCAGCTGGACCACCAGCGGTGCGGGGTGCAGCCGCGCGCGGATCGACGCGACGGCCGCGTCCAGGTCGGCGCCCGCGCGGTCCATCTTGTTGACGAACGCGATCCTGGGCACGCCGTGCCGGTCGGCCTGCCGCCACACGGACTCGCTCTGCGGCTCCACGCCCGCCACCGCGTCGAACACGGCGACCGCGCCGTCCAGCACCCGCAGCGAGCGCTCCACCTCGTCGGCGAAGTCGACGTGGCCGGGGGTGTCGATCAGGTTGACGCGGTGCCCGTCCCAGGCGCAGCTGACGGCCGCGGCGAAGATGGTGATGCCGCGGTCGCGTTCCTGCGGGTCGAAGTCGGTGACGGTGGTGCCGTCGTGCACCTCGCCGCGTCTGTGCGTGGTGCCGGTGGCGTACAGGATCCGCTCGGTGACGGTGGTCTTGCCGGCGTCGACGTGGGCGAGGATGCCCAGGTTGCGGACGGCGGTGAGCGGGTGGGTGAGGTGACGGTCGAGTGCGGTGCGCACGGCCCTCATGCCTTTCGGACGAGATGTGTTCAGGGCAGCGCGATGTCCCGGACGCGTCGACGTGCGCCCGTGCGGTCGACGGGCCGTCAGGTGTGCGTCGCGGGCCTCCGGTGCCGGCCGCGCAGCGGGCACCGGACGGCACGGGACACGAGGATCACCTCGTAACGGGCGCGGGAAGCGGCGGCAGCGGTGCGGTCACGCATGGCCTGCTCCCCTCACTGGTGATCGGTGGCGGTGGTCATCGCGCGCCGTCGACAGGGGCGGCGCGCGATGCGTGGCGAGTCTAGGGACCAGCCCGGCGGCCGGGCATCCGATTTCCGTCAGGCGGCCGTCGGGTGCGCGGGCGTGTAGAAGTGGGCGCGCACCCGGCGCAGCCAGGCGTCGGCCGCCGACTCGTCGGGGCGTGCGGGCAGGGCGCTTCGCGTGTGCGCGAAGGCGTCCTCGTAGTGCCGCAGCAGCGGCTCCGCGGCCGACGGATCGGCGGCGCCCCGCTCACCGAAGGCGTGGTAGGCGTCGGGGTCGTCGACCCGGACGGTCAGCGTGCCGGTCGCGTACAGCTCGAAGCCCTGCACGCACAGCCGCCGCAGGTGCCGGGCGTGCTTGGCGACCCGCGCGAGCGGGGCGGTGCCCTCGGCCCGGTGGGTGAGTTTGCGGAACTGCTGGGTGGCGTAGCCGAGGTAGGCGTCGCGCACCCGGTGGGCGCACAGCAGGCTGGAGCGCAGGGCGATCAGTTCGTCGCCGAGCGGGGTGCGCACCTCGTACAGCTCGTCCGGCAGCCACACCAGCTCCATGACGGTCGGGTTGCCGCCGAGGGCCAGCCGGCACCACTTGGCCGCCTCGTGCAGGGTGCGGTCCGGCGCGGTCGAGACGTGGGACTCCTTGGGCTGCCGCAGACCGTGCAGCTCCTCGGTGGGGACGGCGTACAGGCCGAGCCGGTCGATGTCGGAGCCCTCGCGGGCCAGGCCGTACGCGGTCGAGCCGACGACGCCGGACAGCAGGACGTATCTCTCGCTCACAGGTCCCCCCGGTGGTGGTGCGGTCCGCCATCATGCCTCGCACAACCGTTCACCGGCCTCGCATTTTCCGCGTCCGGGGGGCTCGCGGGCCGGGTGCGCGCGCCTGCCGGGAGCCGTGCGGTGCCCCCGGTTCACCGGGAAGAGTGAGCCGGGCGGCCGGATGCGCCCGCCGGCGGGGGGCGTGCGGGTTCGGCGGTGGCTCTGGCCGGGCATCGTGAAGACGAGGTACGACACCGGGGTGCGGCGACGGCGCCGCGGCCCGCGTGGGCAGGACGGGCCGAGGGTCCGTCAACTGCTGTGGACACGGCCGGTGTCGGGCTGTCGGCGCGGTGGGCGGGACCCTACGATGCACCTGCCCCGCGGCGGCGGGCCCGACGCCGGACCGAGGCGTCCCCGCCCGTCCCGGACGCCGTACGGGGGGCCGGCCGGGGAAGGGGGGAAGCAGGCGATGACGACTGCGGGGCGCGCCCTGCGCCGGCTGTCCCAGGCGGTGCCGGGTCTGGTGCTGGGCGGGGCGGCGGCGCTGGTCACCGGGGTGCTGGTCGGTCTGCCGGTGGACACCACGGGGCTGATGCACTCCGGCGGTTACGTCTTCACGGCGGGCCTGCTGCTGGCGGTCGGCCTGTACGGCAGCACGTACGCGATCGACGTCGAGGCGCTGCGGGCGGACCTGACCGGGGTGCTGGTGGCGGTCACGCTCGGTGTGGTGCTGAAGGCGGCGCTGATCGCGGGGACGATGCTGCTGTTCTTCCGGCGGCCGGAGTCGCTGGTGCTGGGCATGGCGGTGGCGCAGATCGACCCGCTGTCGGTGGCCGCGCTGGACCGCGAGGGACGGATGTCGCCGCGGGCGCGGTCGCTGCTGAAGGCGTGGGCGTCGTTCGACGATCCGATGACGGTCCTGCTGACGCTGTATCTCGCCGGGTACGCCTACGCGGCGGCCGGGCACTCCGGCACTCCGCGGGTGGCGTCCGGCGGCACCGGCGGCTATCTGACCGGGCTCGGTCTGAACGCCGCGCTGCTCGCGGCCGTGGTCGCGGTGTGGTGCGCGGGCCGGTGGGCGGCCCGGCGGGTGCCCGCCACGGTGGTGGTGCGGCGGGCCGGGGGCGCGGGCGCGGTGCTGCTGGTGGTGGCTCTGCTGGTGCTCGCGGCGGCGCAGCAGCTGATGCTCGCGGTGGCGCTGGCCGGTCTCGTGGTGCGCTCCCGGACGGTGGGCCGGGAGGTCGACCGGGCGGTGGGCGGCGCGTTCCTCGCCGCGTTCCTGGCGCTCGGCCTGCTGCTCGCACGCGGCGTGTCCTGGGTGCAGGGTGTCGTGCTGGGTACGGCCGCGTTCGCCGCGCAGGCGCTGGTGGCGCTGCTGGTGCTGCCGTTGTTCGTGCGGGGCCTGCCGCGCCGGGACCGGATCGCGCTGGGGCTCGCCCAGCAGAACGGCATCACGGCGGTGCTGATCGCGCTCACCCTCGAGCGTGATTTCCCGGGCACCGCGGGCACGGTCGGCCCGGCCGTCCTGACCGTCAACGCCCTGTACGGGGCGGGGCGCGTGCTCCAGGACCGCGGGTCGCGGCTGCCGGGACTCGTCGACCTGCGGGAACTCGCCGCGGCCACCGTTCGTCACTCTCCGTACCACCGCGAGGCGGTGGAGCCGAAGACGGCGGACGAGCGGACGGCGGCCTAGGCGGCCGTGTGACCGGGCGGCACCGGGCGCCGCGCGGGCGAAAGGTACGGCGAGCGGGGGTCACCGGGTGGGTGACCCCGAGCGGGGGTCACCGGGTGGGTGGCCGGACGGGGAGAGACGGGATGAGGCAGCGGAGGGGACAGGGCCGGCCGGGGGCACCGCGCGGGGGCCGGCCGCGCGGCGCCCGGCCGACGGCGCGGGCCACCGCTCCCCCGCGCCCTCCCCGGGGAAGCCGGGCCCGCCGGTCGTACGCGGCGGCCTGCGGGGCGGCGCTGGTGCTGCTGGCGACGGGCCTCGCGTGGGCGGCGCCGCGCGCGTCCTCGGAACGGGACGTGCAGCTGGTGTACTGCCTGGACGGCGCGCACCGGGCCGGGCTCGTCTCCGCGGCCGTACGCCTGAAGCTGCTGGCGCCGGGCAGCACGGCGACGCCGGACGCCGTACTCCCGGCCGACGGCGCGGACAAGGACGCGGGCGCCGGCGGGACGGGGGGCGCGGGCAAGGCGGCGGACGCGGGCAGCAACGCGAGAGGGGGCGCGGGCGCGGCCGCGGGCGCGGGCAAGAACGCCGGCGCGGCGGCGGGCCAGGGCGGCGGGGCGATGACGCTCCAGCAGTGGGCCGAGCGGCGTCAGGAGGAGTTCGGGCGGGCCTGTTCCGCGCTCATGGCCGCCGCCTCCGAGTCGCCGGGCGCGGCCGCCCGGGACGACGGCGGGGGCGGCTGGTTCACGGACTTCCTCAAGCAGGTGCCGCTGCTGGCCGCCGGTGCGCTGCTCACCCTGGGCGGCCAGGCCTCCGAACGGCTGTCGGCCGAACGCCGCCAGTTCCAGCAGCAGTTGGCCGGCGAGGAGAGCGCCTACCGGACGGCCGTGCACGACTACCTCACCGCGTACGAGACCGACGAGCGGGCCGATCACGGCGCGGTGCGCACGGCCCGTACGGCCCTGGCGCGCACCCTGAACCGGGTGCCCGGCCCGCGGGCGCGCCGGGACGCGGGGCGGGCGGCCGCCGACGCGCTGCCGCTGGGCCGGCCGCTGCGCGGGGACCGGGACGGCTATCTGCTGGACACCGAGGGGCGCGGCCGGTACGCGGAGGAGCAACGGAGCACCGTGGAGGACCGGCTGCGACTGATACCCGACCTCAACCGGAGCAAGGTGTACTGGAGTTGGCGTAGCGTGCGGGACCGGATCGCGCGACGGGAGAGAGCGGGGACGGCGGCATGAACGGGGGCGAGCAGCGTACGAACCCGTTCGGGGTGTACGTGCCGGGCAGCAGAAGCCAGGTGCCCGGGATACCGGCCGTCCCCCGCGACGACCACCCGCTGGTGCCGTGGGCGGAGGAGGAGCACGCCGGGCAGTGGGTCGACGTCGACCATGTCCGGGAGCAGGTGGAGGAGTTCCGGCGCTGTCTGGCCCGGCTGCCGGAGATGATCATGCCGCATGTGGACCGGGGTCACCTGGTCGTGGTGACCGGTCCGGTCGGCATGGGCAAGACCACGCTGATCCACCAGTGCATCCACCTCGCCCACCAGTACCTCGCCCAGCTCGACGCGGACGCCGGCGGCACTCCCGAGTACGAGCGGGGGTTGCGGCCACCGCGCCCGGTCGTGGCGATGACCGGCGGATACGTCAACTACGGCAACGACGTCAGCTGGGACGAGCGCGGCGACTTCGCCGAGACGCCGGGCATCAACGCGGCCATACGGGACAAGGTCGTCGAGGCGCTGCGCGGCTACTTCCCCGGCGTGAGCCTGGACCCGGTCATCGACGGCGGTGACGTCCACAAGGCGTTCAGCGCCATCAGCGCCCTGCTCGCACAGCAGAACTGCCTGCTGTTCGCGATCGTGCCGCACATCGACTGGCGGGACGCCGGGGGCGAGGTGCGCGGCAAGTTCCTCAGGACGTGCCTGAGACACGCGCAGAGCCGGATCGTACTGTTCGTCGAGATCAGCCACCAGAACCCGCGCACCGCGCGGGAAGTGCTCGGGGACCTGCTGTCCTATCCGGAGGTCACCCATCTCTCGCTCGGCTCCCTGACATCGGAGGACCCCGTGAAGTTCACCGAGGCCGTCCGGGGCGGCCACCCGTCCGTGGACGGCCCACCGCCCGAGGCCGGTGACGCGTGGAACCTGCTGGACGTGCGGCAGCTGCGCAAGGAGTGTTTCGAGATCGCCGAACGCCAAAGACATCAGGGTGGCCGCGTGCGGGTCACCGCCGCCGACCTGCGGGCGCCCACCCTGAACCCGGCCGACCTGGGACGCACTCCGCCGCCGGCGCCGCCCCGGCCGCCGGGCCAGCGGGCCGCGCCGCCCACGACGCGACGGCCCGCGCCGCCGCCGGACCGGTGGTCCACGCTGCCGCCGGGGCGCTGACCGGGCGGGCCGCCGGGGCCGTCTCCCCCGGCCGGACCCGAGCCGGCGCCCGGACGCCACCGGCCCGTGTCCCCGCCCCGCCGCCCGGACGCACACGGGCCCGTATCCCCGCTCCCGCCGCCGCTCGCACCGCGGACACCACCGTCAGAACCCGAGGAGTGCCATCATGGCCCCAGACCGTGGAGACCTCTGGCACGACAACCCCTTCCCGCTGAGCCCCGTCGTACGGCTCGGCCCGGCGTCCGACCTCGGGGAGTCGGCGGCGGTGGCGGCCGACTCGGGCAACGCCCATCTCGACACCCCGCTCGTCACCGATCTGCGGGCCCTGGTCGACGACTACTTCGCGCCACCTTCCGCGGGAGGCCGGCGCGGGCGGGTCGTCGCCCTGGTGGGCGGGTTCGGCCTGGGCAAGAGTCACGCGCTGCGCCGCACCTACCAGGCGGTGCGCGAGCGGCACGGCGACGCGGCGATGTGGATCGTGGACGAGCCGGCGCAGGACATGGGGCGGCTCTACCGCGACCGGCTGCGCGGCCCCGCCGACACCCCGCAGGGCCGGCAGGCCTTCGAGGAACTGGTGCGCGACTACTACGCCTATGTCACCGCCGCGTGGGTCGGCGGCGAGGAGGACGATCCGCGCCGCGGCACCCTGCGGGAGATCGCGGCCGGGCTGCGCGACCGCACGCTCGACCCCGACAAGGTCGTCTCGGCGCTGCGCTACGACCCCGAGGTGATCCACGCCGACCTGCGCGGCACGCTCGGCGAGGTGACCGAGCACCGCCGGTTCGCCACCGCGCTCGCGCTGTTGCTGCAACCCCCGTTCCGCCGCATGGTGTGGAACTGGCTGAGCGGCGAGGAGCCCGCCGAGCCGCTGCGCGAACGCGGCATCACCGAGGCCATCGGCCCGCAGCAGGGGCGGGCCGACACCGTGGCCGGCATCGACCGGGTCTTCGACGCGCTCGCCGTGCAGGGCTTCCTGCACGGCCGCGTCGGCAATCCGTACGTGCTGCTGCTGGACTCCCTGGAGAAGGTGCTGGAGTGGCCGCAGGAGGCCCGCCGCACCTTCTTCGACGCCTTCGAGCGCCTCGTCAACATCTGCGCCAGCCACGGCGGTCTGCTGGTCTTCTGCACTTCCCCGGCGGGGCTGCAGGCGCTGCGCGGCAGCGTGCACGAGCGGGTGGTGCAGCTGTGGGCGAACGGACTGGACGGCCGCGACACCCGCGAGCTGGTCGCCCGCTACCTGGCCGCCGCGGGCACGGCGGGCACCGGGCCGTTCGACGAGGAGGCGCTGCGGCTGCTGCCGGAGCTGACCGAGGGTGTGCCCCGGGAGATCCTCAAGACGTGCCGGCAGGCCTGGCAGCTCGCCGAGGACGAGCAGGGCGCGGTACGCCGGGTGCCGGGGTCGGCGGTGCTGGACGCGGTGCGGCAGCTGCACGAGCGGGTGGCGTACCGGCAGGTCCTCGCAGACCTGCACGAGGCGCTGGACGTCGGGCAGTGGCGGATCGCCTCCCGCGACCCGGTGCCGGCCCGCCTGGCGCGCTCACCGGGCGGACGCGAGGAGGTGGTGTACTGGCTCTCCCCCGCCCCCGACGCCTGTATCGCGGTGATCTACGGCCGGTCGGTGCTGCTCGCCGACGACGCCGAGCGGGTCGCCGCCCATGTGCTCGGGCTGCGCAGCGCGGTACGGCCGTACCGGCTGGAGGTGCTGCTGGTGGTCAACGGGCTGGTGTCGCAGGCGATGCAGGACCGGCTGGGCCGGTCCATCGGGTCCCGTCCGCTGGTGTACCGGCAGGGCGGTTTCGGCCTGAGCGCGCACGAGGCGCTGTTGCAGCTGGAGCGGCGCCTGGTGGAGGAGCGGCGCGAGGAGGACCTGCTGGAGCTGGGCGAACGGATGCGCCGCGACCTGGAGTCGCAGACCGCCCGCCTGGACGAGATGCAGCGCACCCTGGCCGGCCTGGCCCTGGACACCAGGCCCGCGGCCACGCCGCAGGCCACGCTCCAGCACGGCGAACCCGAGCCGGACACCGCGGCGTTGCCGGGGCCGGTGCGGCGCCGGTTCCGGGACGCGCTGGCCATGCTGGAGTCGGTCACCGGGAGGGTCGCGGGCCGTACGGCGGGGCGCGCGGCGGCGACCCCGGCCGATCTGAGCGTGCTGGGCTGCGCCACGCTGGTGCGGGAGCTGACGGAGCGCTTCCGCGGAGCGGTCGCCGCCTGGGCCGCAGCGACCGTGCCCGGCGCCGCGCCGACCGAGGCCGAGCTGGGCGAACTGCGCCGGATCTGCCGGGAGTACGAGAGCGCGGTGGAGGTGCTGCCGGTCCATCTGCTCGGCGGCGCCGACCAGCGTCACCGGCTCACCCCGGCCCGCACCGTGGAGTCGCTGGCGGAGGAGGTGTGGGGGACGCTCAGCGCGGCGTGGTGAACCGTCCGGCCGCGGGCGCCTCCCGCAGGGCCCGGGCCAGGCCCGCCAGGCGCTGTTCGGCGTTGCCGACCTGCCGCTGGTCGAGGGTGACGCCCAGCAGGAAGGCGTGCGGCGAGGTCCAGTGGACGTACACGGCGCCCTCCTGCACATCGAGGACGAGCCGGTCCAGGGGCGCGCGGCCGGCGGCGGGCGGGGTGATCAGGCCGAGCGCGTCGGTGAGGCGTACGACGTGGCCGCGCAGGCTGCGCGAGAGGTCACGGTAGGCGGTACGCCGGGTGCGCACACTGACGTCGATGAAGCGGGGGCCGAGTTCGCCGGCGTCGAAGACGTCGCCGACACAGACCAGCGTCCAGTCGCGGTAGTAGCCGGCGTAGTGCAGGTCGGCGGGGTTGACGTGGCTGCGCCACAGATCGCGCAGCCGCTCCTCGTAGACCGTGTCGGCGGCCGCGGCCGTACCGAAGTCGATCCGCGGGCCCTCGGGGGCCGGGAGGGCGGTGAGGTGCGGCTTGGCCACCGGGTCGCCGCCGAGCAGTTCGTCGGGCAGCGAGTGGATCTCCGTGCGGATGCGGGTGACCAGCCGGTTCATGGCGGCGTCGGCGGCGGGCACGCCGTCGCCCAGGTCGGTGACCGCGGCCAGGAACTCGCCGGGCCGGGCGCGGCCGCCCCACAGGGCGCCGCGGGGACCCGCGACCACCGTGCGCATCAACTCGCCGGTCCCCAGCGGGCGCAGCAGCAGGCCGAGGTCCTGGGCGCACAGCAGCAGCCGGCTGCCCGGCAGGGACTCGCCGGACTCCTCGTCGCCGGGCTCGGTGAGCAGGCTGCTGAGCGGGGCGAGGGGGGCGCGCAGGACCGCGAAGTCGAGGATGCCGTTGCTGTAGTGGCACAGGCTGCGTATCGCCGGTGTGGCGGCGACGGTCTCCTCGCACATTCCGGTGATCAGGCCGTGCCGGTTGACGGTCCAGTGCGACTGCTTCAGCGTGCTGGTGAGCTGGGGTGCGGGAGCTGCCACGGGTACGCGCCTTTCGGTGGGGTGGGGCCGGCCGCGGGTGCCGGGGTGCGGGCCGCCCGGACCGGCCGGGCGGGGTCCACGGGCCGGGCCCGGTCCGGCCGGGTGGGCTACGGGCCGGACCCGGTCCGGCGCGGTGGGGTCTACAGGCCGGGCAGCTCCAGGTCGATGTCGTAGCCGGAGGGCGGCGCCGGGCGGGCGCTGCCGGTGCCGGTGAGGTGGTCGAGGTGGAGGGCGACCCGGCGTCCGTCGGGCCGGTCCGCGACGCCGAGGTCGCCGAGCCGGGTCAGGGCGGAGCGGGCCAGCTCGACGGCCTCGTCGCCGTGGCCGGCCGCGGCGAGTGTGGCGGCCAGGGAGTTCTCGGCGGCGGCGACCCACGGGTGGGCGCTGCCCAGCTTGTGGCCGAGCAGGTTGAGGCCGGCGCGGCCCGCCTCCTCGGCCGCCCGCGGCTCGCCCATGTTCCGCAGGTGGACGCCCTGCCGTACGTGGCACAGGCCGGTGTAGGGGTGGCCGGCGCCGAAGGTGCGGGCGAAGATGCCGGCGCACTGGCGGGCCTGCGCCTCGGCCTCCTCGTGCTTGCCGAGGGCGCCGAGGTCGGCGGCGTAACTGAACTGGCAGCGCAGGGTGTCGAAGCGGGAGGCGCCGAAGCGGGCGAGGTACTCGGTCAGGGCGCGCCGGTCGCGTTCGTGGGCGCGTTCGTAGCCGTAGCGGGGATCCTTGACGGCGGGGAAGCCGTCGGCGAGGCGGCGTTCGCCGACGGCGAGGCCGACCTCCGTCCACAGCCGGTCGCGGCCCCAGGAGTCGCCGAGCCGGCGCAGCCGCCGGCGCAGCAGGTCGCGGGCCTCGCCGTCGCGGCCGGTGGCCCGCAGCAGGTAGGCGAGCAGGTCGGCGGAGTCCCAGGCGACCGGGTCGTCCTCGCCGCCGACGGCCTGCCGGTGGCGGAAGCGGTCCTGAAGGCGGGTCAGGGCGTCACTCGTGCGGCCGGTGAGCGCCTCGGTGAGGGCGAGGTTGTGCTCGACCTGCACGGTCGCCGGGTGCTGCCGGCCGAGCAGCAGCGTCAGCCCGTCGAGGGCGGGCCGCAGTTCGAGCAGGGCGTCCTCGAAGCGGCCGAGGGCGCGCAGGGTCGCGGCGTAGGAGTCGGCGGACAGCAGGGTGCGCGGGTGGGTGATGCCGAGCAGCCTGCGGTGTCCGAGCAGGGCGTCCTGGGCGAGGCGGCGGGAGGCGTCGTAGTCGCCGCGCAGCCGGTGGGCGCGGGCGGTGAGGTTGAGCAGCCGCAGGTACTCGGGCGACTGCTCGTCGTCGTCGCGGTGCCAGGCGTCGCGCGCCTGGGCGGCGATGTCGAGGAGGCGTTCCAGGTCGGCGGCCTCGGCGCGCTGGCTGAGCGCGTTGAGGTGGCGCAGCAGGGAGCGGCGCACCCGGGGGCGGGTGTCCTCCCACAGCCGCAGTGAGTACACCTCGCGGGCCCAGTCGGCGGGCAGGTCCTGGCTCTCCTGTGGCGCGTACTCGGCGAGGATGCCGCGCAGCACCGACTCGATGTGCTCGCGTTCGGAGTCGCTCATGGAGGCCCGGATCAGGTCGCGCAGCCCGTGGTGCTGGGCGAGCGGCTGGGTCGCGCGGTCGAAGTCGACGTCGAGGAGGCCGACCTGGGCGAGGGCCCACAGGGCGACGCTGACCATGTGCTCGTCGGGCAGCTGCACGTCGTCGGGGTGGCGGGGGTCGTCGGCGCGGGGGTCCACGACGTCCTCGTCACGGGCGAGTTCGGACAGGATCCGGCGCGAGCGCAGCAGTTCCAGGCCCATGCCCCGGCCGGTGAGCAGGGAGGCGGCGTCCAGCAGCCAGCCGAGCGCGTCGCGGTGCGGGGACTCCGAGCGCCAGGCGGCGGCGCCCGGGGTGGTGCGGGCGACCCGCCGCGCCACCTGCACCATCACGGCGACCGGGGTGGCCGCCTCGCCGCGCCGCAGCAGCTCCGTCTTGCCGGCCCGGTACTCGGCGAGCACGTCGCGCACGGCGTCGCGCACGGCGGCCTCGGTCGTGAGGTGGTCGTGGCGGTGGTGCCCGGCGGCCCGCTCCGCCAGGCAGTGCGCGGCCAGATGCAGGGCGTGCGGCACGAAGTCGACGACACTGCCGACCTGTCCGGCCTGTCCCTCGCTGATCTCCGGCACCCGCTCGGCCAGCAGCGCGCGGCTCTCGTCGGCGGTCATGGGCGGCATGGGGTACGACAGGAGACGCGGACGCCGGCCGAGCAGAGGACGGGGGGCGGCGTCACCGGCGGCGTCAGGGGCGCCGGTCTGCCCCGGGGCGCCCTGCCGCGGCTCCTCCCCGTCCACGGCGGTTTCGCCTCGGTCCGACCCGGTCCGCGCCGCCCCTGCCTCCTTCCCCGCCTCACCGGCCTCCCCCGCCTCCCGGGTCGGTTCCGCCGTCGCCGGTGCGGTGCGGCTGGTGATCAGGACGTGGCCGTGGTCGTGCGGGGAGGGCAGCAGGCCGGTGAGGGTGGACGGGTCGGCGACACCGTCGTAGATCAGGAGCCAGCTGGCCGGTTCGTCGGGGCGGGAGAGGCGACCGAGCAGGCGGGGGATCGCGTCACCGGAGGTGTCGGCCGGTCCGAGGCCGTCGTGCGGGCTGTCGAGGCACCCCGCGAGGCGGCGCAGACCGCGTTCGACGCGCCGGCGTTCCCAGGCCCGCACCCACCACACGACGTCGTAACCGGAGCCGTAGCGGTGGCACAGCTCGTGCGCGGTCTCGCTCTTGCCCCAGCCGCCGGCCCCGTGCAGCACCAGGCACGCGCCGTCCCGCCCGGCGGCGCGCAGCCGGTCCTCCACCGTGGCGAGCAGCTCGTCGCGGCCGACGAAACCCCGGTTGCGGGGGCCGATGTTGTGGGTCTCGGGAAGGCGGGGGAAGCGCGCGGCGCCCGGTGCCTCGCCGGAGGGCCGGGGGTCGAGCCCGAGGCCGGCGCACAGCAGCCGGAGCGCCTCCTCCTCCCCCGCGTCGCGCAGGTCGATCCGTTCGTGGTGGGCGGCTTCGGCGTACGGGAACGGCTCGTCGACGAGGACGATCCGCACGTCGGTGTGGGACAGCGCGCCGATCTGCGCGAGCAGCGTCTCGTCGGTGCCGTCGGGTGCGAGGAACAGCAACGCGCCGCCGCGCTCGGGGCGTTCGCCGGTGTAGGTGTCGGCGCGGCGCGCCTGGGTGCGCACGCCCCTGGCCGCGAGCCGGTCGCGCACCCAGGCCGCCCAGTTGGCGTGCCGGGCGGAGTGGACGACGGTGACCTCGTTCAGCCGTGGGGCGCGGCGGGCGCGCAGCCAGTCGGCGAGCCGCTCGTAGTAGGGGCGCAGTCCGATGACCGTGCCCGCGCCCTCGGACCGCACGGCGAGGCCGCGCACGTCCTGGTACAGGGGGTTGTAGGGGATCTCCAGGAAGGGGATGTCGGTTTCGCCGAGCGTCGCGGCGAGCGGTCCGAACCGCCGCCGTACGCGTTCGCGGGCGTCGCGCAGCCGGTCGTGGACGCGCACGTCGCTCTTGAGGCCGAGGGTGAGCAGCCGCACGGGCCGCCGGGCGCGGGCGGTGAGGTCCTCGGCGAGGGCGGCGGCGCCGTCGATGGACCACGCGGTCATGGCGAAGCAGACGACGAGCGCGTCGGCGGGCGCCGCGGTCCGGGCGGGCTCGTCGGCGTCGGGGGTGTCCGGTACGGGAGCCTCGATCAGGACGTGGTCGTAGGCGGCGGCCACGGGATCGTCGGCGAGGGGCCGGTCGGGGTGCGGGCGCGCGGTGGCGACCCGGCCGGGCACGGGCTGCGGCAGCGGAAGGGGGTCCGGGGCGCCGGTGCGGCCGTCGACGAGCAGCACGCTGCGGCCGGCCTCGGCGAGGATGTCCGCGACGTTGCGCAGGGTCGTGCTCAGGCCGACGTTCTCGGAGGCGGCGACGAAGACGGCGAACGGACCGGTGCGGTCGGGGGAGTTGACCTCGGACATGACCTCTCCGCTCGGCGCGGCGCGACGGGACGGTGCGATGGGGAAGGCGGCGGTACGGCGGCGGGGCGCGGGTGGTGCCGGAGGGCGCCGGGACCGCCCTCCGCGAGGACGTTCTCCGCAAAGACGCCCTCCGTAAGGACAAAACGGACGCTCGGGGGGTGACAGTACAGGGCGAGGCCGACGGCGTCACGGCCGCGGCTCCGTGTCCCGGCGTTCATCGCCCCTCTTCGTTCATCGGCTCTCTTCGATCATCGGCCCTCTTCGTACATCGCCTCTCCTCGCACATCGGCCCCCTTCGTTCATTGGCTCTCTTTGTGTCCCGTGACGAACGGGTCTCCCTCGGCGCAGCTGTCGTGGACCCGGCGCAGCAGCTCCCCCAGCACCGAACCCGGCAGGGCGGCGACGTCGTCGGGCGAGAGCGCGGCGATGTCCAGGACGACGGACTCCACGTCGCCCGCCACGCCGTCGCCGTCCGCGGCGCGCACCTCGGCGGGGGCGGTGCCCTCGGCTGCTTCCACGGGGTCACTCCCTGGGTCTCGTGGCCGGGCCTCCCGGGCCGCCGAGCGGCCGCGGGGACGCGGGGCCGCGCCGGCATCCGTCGTTTCAGCGTAACGCCGGGCCCCCGGCGGCGGCAGCGTCCGGACGGCATCGGTACGGGCAACTGCCCGCCCTCCCACCTGCGTTGTCTCATTAGCGATGTTGACGGTGTGTCGAGAACCCCCGAATACTGGTCGGCATACGGGCCGGACGGGCTGGGCCTGACGCCCGTAGCGGGCGGGCCCGTGGCGAGGCCGTCGGGGGGAAGCGGATGAGTCGACCGCCACTGCGCCACGCCGAGCCGCCGTGGCCCACCGCAGCCGACGTGGCGGCGCGGCGGGCGGCCGGCTGGCAGCCGTATCCGCTGGACTCGTTCGTCCTGAAGGTGCACAGCCGCTGCGATCTGGCGTGCGACTACTGCTACATGTACCGGGCGCAGGACACCGGTTGGCGCCGCCAGCCGCGCACCATGGCACCGGCCACGGTGGAGCGCACCGCGCACCGCATCGCCGAACACCTCGCCGCGCACGGCACCCGCGAGGCGGGCGTGGTGCTGCACGGCGGCGAGCCGCTGCTGGCCGGCGACCGCGCGCTCGCCGACACGGTGCGCAGGCTGCGCGCGGCCGTCGGCGACGGCGTGCGGCTGCACGTGTCGGTGCAGACCAACGGAGTCCGGCTGACCCCGCAACGGCTCGACCTCTTCGGCGCGTTGGGGCTGCGGGTCGGGGTCAGCACGGACGGCGGCCGCGCGGCCCACGACCGGCACCGGCGCGGCGCGGACGGCCGCGGCAGCCACGCCCGGGTGAGCGCGGCGCTGCGGCTGCTCGCGAGCGGGCCCTACCGCCCCCTGTTCGCCGGGCTGCTGTGCACAATCGACCTGGCGAACGACCCGGTACGCACGTACGAGGAGCTGTTGGCGTACGCCCCGCCGGTCGTCGACTTCCTGCTGCCGCTGGGCACCTGGCACGGCCCGCCGCCCGGTGTGGACCTGACCGGACGGCGCACCCCGTACGCCGACTGGCTGTGGGCCGTCTTCGAGCGCTGGTACGGCACGCCGGTGAAGGAGACGGCCGTGCGGCTGCTGGACGACCTGATGGCGCTGCTGCTCGGCGCCCCGGCGCGCACCGAGTCGCTGGGCCTGTCCCCGGTGCGCTACGCGGTGGTGGAGACGGACGGCGCCCTCGCACAGGACGACGCGCTGCGCACGGCGTACGACGGGGCGGCGCGGACCGGACTGGACGTGTGGCGGCACTCCTTCGACACGCTGCTCGGCCACCCGGGGATCGCGGCGCGCCAGTGGGGCGCCGACGGACTGTGCGCGCACTGCCGCGCCTGCGCCCTGCACCGCGTCTGCGGCGGAGGCCACTTCGCGACCCGCTACCGCCGCCCCACAGGCTTCGCCAACCCGAGCGTGTACTGCGCCGACCTCGCCGAACTGATCCGACGGGTACGGCGGCGGCTCGCAGCGGACCTGCCGGGCGCGGCCCGGCGGGGCGAACCGCCCGCCGTCGACGGCACCGACCGCCCCGCGCGCCCGGTCCCCGTCCTCGACCGCGGTGACGACAGCCCGACGCCGATGACCGCGGAGGTGGGATGACGCCGTCGCCGTACCGGATGCCGGGCGCGCTGTTCGACGCGGTCGCCGCGGGCGGCGGCGGGGCCGAGGCGCTGCGGCTGCTGGCCCGCGCCGAGCACAGCCGGCGCCTGGCCTGCGCGTGGGCCGTGGCGGACGCGGCGGGACGCACCGGCGGCCGGGTCGCGCAGGAGGCCGCGCACGCCTGGGAACTGCTCACCGCGGCGGCGCACACCGCGCCGGACGCGGCGGCGGCCGTCCTGACGCACCCGACCGCCGGGCCGGCGCTGTTCGAGGTGCTGTCCCGGCTGACGCGGCCGCGACCGGGGGCGCGAGGAAACGAGGAGCCGCTGATGGCCCGGTTCACGGCGCTGGCCGCGGCCGCGGCGGTGCGCGCGGGAGTGCCGGGGCGTACGGCGTTGCCGGTGGACGGGGCGTGGGTGGCGCTGCCCTCGCTGGGCCGGGCCCGGTTCCCGGGGGCGCGCGCCGGCGACCGGGCCGAGGTGCGCACCGGCGCAGAGGGCCGCGCGCGGATCGTGCTGTGTGCGGCGGACGGCACCGAGGACGCGGTGCCGGTGCCCCCGGCGCCGTACCGGGGCAGCGGCCGCTGGCACGGGCCGCATCCGCTGGTCACGCTGGAGGGCGGGGTGCCGCTGCTGCTGGACGTGGTGGACCGGCCGTCGTTCCCGCACGCCGCGGACCTCCCCGACGGCATCGGGCCGCGCGAGGCCCGGGCGTGGGCGGCCGTGGCTCGGGAGGCGTGCGCGCTGCTGCGCGCCGACCATCCGGAGGTGTACGAGGAGCTGGCGGCGGGCGAGCGCCTGCTGGTGCCGCTGGCCCGGCCGGGGCCCGGAATCGTCAGCGGCAGCAGCGCGGAGACCTTCGGCTGTGTGGCGCTGTCCCTGCCGCGGACGGCGGCGGGGTTCGCGGTGACCGTGGCGCACGAGATGCAACACAACAAGTTCGCGGCGCTGCTGCACCTGTTCGACCTGTTCCGTCCGGGCGGCCCGGAGCGCTTCTACGCCCCCTGGCGTCCCGACCCGCGCCCGCTGCTGGGGCTGTTCCACGGGGCGTACGCGCATCTGGGCGTGGCTCGCTTCTGGGGCCGCCGCCGGGAGCGGGAGCCCGATCCGCGGGCTCGCTTCGAGGCCCACGTGCAGTTCGCCCGCTGGCGGCTGGCGGCCCGCGAGGCCACGCTCGTGCTGCTCGCGTCGGACCGCCTGACACCCCTGGGCCGCCGCTTCGCCGACCGCATGCTCGCCACCCTGGACACCCTGTGCCGCCTGCCGGTCCCGCCGGCGGCACTCCACCGCGCGGAATCCGCGGCCCGAGCCCACCGCGACGCCTGGCACGACCGGCACGGGGGGAGGGAGGGGGAGCGGATGCTGTCGGCGTGAGGGTGGGAGCGGGCGCCAAAGAAGAAGACCCCTGCGATGCAGGGGTCTCACTGGTGTCCGAGGGGGGACTTGAACCCCCACGCCCGATAAAGGGCACTAGCACCTCAAGCTAGCGCGTCTGCCATTCCGCCACCCGGACAAGGTGTCTGCCGCTCGGCGGGGGTCATCCCCGCGGCGACGAGGACAACCATACCAAGGTTTCGCAGTGCCTTTCACCTGCGTATCCGCGGCTGCCGACCGGAGCGGAGGGGGGTCACGTGGCGTGCTCGGGCGGTCACGCGGTCGGTGACGCGGGCAGGCGGGGGCTCGATCGGGGCCGCCGCCGTCGGGCCGTCCGGCGGCGCGAGGAAACGCCGCCGGACGGCCCGATGAGCCCCCGGGCCCGCCGTGCGTCACGGCATCAGCCGGTACCCCGGGAAGTTCCCCGGCAGCCGCTCCCCCGGTGGGCCCTGGGTCACCGCGCCGACCAGTAGGTCGCCGCCGACGAAGGCGCCCCGCCAGGACGCGCCGAAGCCGCCGAACAGCTCGTCGCGGTCCCCCCGGGAGCGGGGCACGCCGTGGCCGGTCTTGAACGCGCGGATCTGCGGGGCCAGCCGGTCGAAGGTGGCCCGGTCGTCGGTGGACAGGGTGGCCACCAGCGCGCCGTTCGAGGCGTTCATCGCGGCCAGCAGTTCGGCCTCGGTGTCGACCAGGACGATCGTGTCGACGGGGCCGAAGGGTTCGGCGTGGTGGAGGGGGGAGGAAGGGGGCGGCCCCAGAAGCGTGACCGGGGGGACGTATGCCGACGTGTCCTGGCCGGGCAGGAGGCGGGCGTTCTCCAGGCTGCCGCGGTGGAGCGGCACCGCACCCCGGTCGACGGCGTGGGCGACCTGGTCGGTCAGCTCCTTGGCCTTGGCGGCGTTGATCAGCGGCCCGAAGTCCAGCGCGGGGAAGGGGTCGCCGGGGTGTTCGACGGCCAGCGGGTGACCGAAGCGCAGGGCGCGCACCGCCGGCAGGTACACCGTCAGGAACGCGTCGAACAGCGTGCGCTGGACGACGAAGCGCGGGTAGGCGGTGCAGCGCTGCTTGCCGTAGTCGAAGAGCTTCGGCAGGGCGGCCGCCAGCGCGGCGAAGTCCGAGCACTCCCAGACTCCCCAGGTGTTCAGTCCCTCCTGTTCCAGGATGTGCCGCTTGCCCAGGTCGGCGACGGCGGTGGCGACCGCGGCGCCGGTGTCGCGGCCGCCGACGAAGGAGACGCAGCCGATCTCCGGGGCCCGCAGGAGCGCCTCGGACAGCTCGCCTCCGCTGCCGCTGACCAGCGTGACGGGGACGCCCTCGCGGGCGGCGAGCGCGCAGGCCAGGGTCAGGCAGGCGACCCCGCCGTCCGTCGGGGTCTTGGCGACGACCGCGTTGCCCGCCAGGGCCTGCACGAGGAGCGCGTGCACGAGCACGCTCATCGGGTAGTTCCAGCTCGCGATGTTGGACACCGGGCCGTCGAGCGGGGTCCGGCCGGCCAGCATCGGTGCGATGCCGTCGGCGTACCAGCGCACTCCGTCGATCGCCCGGTCCACGTCCGCCCGCGCCGCCGCCCAGGGTTTGCCGATCTCCCGGACGAGCAGCAGGGCGAGCAGGTCGCGGTGGGCGACGAGGGCGTCCAGGGTGGCCGCTACGCGGGCGCGCCGTTCGGCGAGCGGGACGTGCCGCCAGGCGCGGTGCTGGTCGAGGGCGGCGCGGACCGCACGGCGGGCGGTGTCGCCGTCGAGCCGGGGCGGGCCGGCGACGGGCGTGCCGTCGACGGGGCTGGTGGCGGGCAGCACCCGGCCGTCGGCGTGCCAGCGGGCGTCCCAGAGGTTGAGCACGCGGTCGTCGCGGAAGGCCTCCGGTGCGGCGGCGAGACAGCGCTGCCAGGCGGCGGCCCACGAGGTGCCGGCCTTCAGGGTCAGGGGCGGCGCGGGTTTCTTGGGTGTCAGGGTCATGACCGTCCCCCTCACCGGTCGGAGCCGAGCGTGGAGCCGTGCGCGGAATCGAGCGCGGACAGCACCAGTCGTGCCGTGCGGGCCGGGGTGTCGCCGACGCGCACCCCGGCCGCTTCCAGCGCCTGCTTCTTGGCCGCGGCCGTACCCGACGAGCCGGAGACGATCGCGCCCGCGTGGCCCATGGTCCGGCCCTCGGGAGCGGTGAAGCCGGCGACGTAGCCGACGACCGGTTTGGTGACGTGGTCGCGGATGTAGGCGGCCGCCCGCTCCTCCGCGTCGCCGCCGATCTCCCCGATAAGGACGATCAGATCGGTGTCGGGGTCCGCCTGGAAGGCGGCGAGGCAGTCGATGTGCGTGGTGCCGGCGACCGGGTCGCCGCCGATGCCGACGCAGGTGGAGAAGCCGATGTCGCGCAGTTCGTGCATGAGCTGATAGGTGAGGGTGCCGGACTTGGAGACCAGGCCGATGCGGCCCGGCTTGGCGATGTCGGCGGGGATGATGCCCGCGTTGGACCGGCCGGGGCTGATCAGTCCGGGGCAGTTGGGGCCGATGACCCGCGTGCCCCTGGTCTTCGCGTACGCCGTGAAGGCGACCGTGTCGTGGACCGGGATGCCCTCGGTGATGACGACGGCGAGGCCGATGCCGGCGTCCGCGGCTTCCAGGACGGCCGCCTTGGCGAAGGCGGGCGGGACGAAGACGACGGTGACGTCGGCGCCGGTCGCGGCGATGCCCTCGGCGACGGAGCCGAAGACGGGGACGGCTCGGTCGCCGAGGTCGACGGTGCGGCCCGCCTTGCGCGGGTTGACGCCGCCGACGACGTCCGTGCCGGCCGCGAGCATGCGGCGGGTGTGCTTCATGCCTTCCCCGCCGGTCATGCCCTGGACGAGGACCTTGCTGTCCTGCGTGAGGTAAATGGCCATGGCGTCCCGTCTCCTCAGGCCGTGGTGGCGAGTTCGGCGGCGCGGCGGGCGGCGCCGTCCATGGTGGGGATCTGCTGGACCAGCGGGTGGGCGCGCTCGTCCAAGAGGGCGCGCCCGCGGACCGCGTTGTTGCCGTCGAGGCGCACCACGAGTGGCTTGGCCGGCCGGACGCGGTCGACCGCTCGGAGGATGCCGTCGGCGACCGCGTCGCAGGCGGTGATGCCGCCGAAGACGTTGACGAGGACCGACTTCACGGCCGGGTCGGACACGACGACCGCCAGTGCGTCCGCCATGACCTCTGCGGACGCCCCGCCGCCGAGGTCGAGGAAGTTGGCGGGGCGGGCGCCGCAGCCGGCGACGACGTCGAGGGTCGCCATGACGAGTCCGGCGCCGTTGCCGATGACGCCGACCTCGCCGTCGAGCCTGACGTAGTTCAGGCCCTTCGCCGCGGCCGCCGCCTCCAGCGGGTCGTCATGTCCACAGTCGTCGGAACCCCGCCGCGCCTGCCGGAAGCGGGCGTTGTCGTCGAGGGTGACCTTGCCGTCGAGGGCGAGGATCTGCCCCTCGCGGGTGCGCACCAGCGGGTTGACCTCGACGAGCAGGGCGTCCTCGCGGACGAGCACCTGCCACAGCCGTACGAGGGGGTCGACGGTCTGGGGCGGCAGCCCGGCCGCCGCGGCGATCTCGGCCGCCTTCGCCGAGGTGACGCCCTCGGCCGGGTCGACGGGGATGCGTGCCACGGCCTCGGGTCGGCTCGCGGCGACCTCCTCGATGTCCGTGCCGCCCTCGGCGGAGGCGATCGCGAGGAAGCGGCCGGCCGCGCGGTCGAGGACGTAGGAGACGTAGAACTCCTCCTCGATGTCGACGGGTTCGGCCAGCATGACCGTGCGGACCGTGTGGCCCTTGATGTCCATGCCGAGGATCCGGCGTGCCGTGCGTTCGGCCGCGGCGGGGTCGTCGGCGAGCCGCACCCCGCCCGCCTTGCCGCGCCCGCCCGTCTTGACCTGGGCCTTCACCACCACACGCCCGCCGAGCCCACGGGCGATCGCGCGCGCTCGGTCGGCCGAGTCCGTGACCTTTGCCCTCGGCACCAAGATGCCGTGATCCGCGAGGAGTTGCCTTGCCTGGTGTTCGTACAGGTCCATTCCGGCTCCTGTCGTGAAAGTGCCGCACGCCCCCTGGACACCACCCACCGGATGCGGGATAACAAGGTTCATACAGTATTCGTCGACTGTATGCAATGTACGAAGCGAGCCCCTACTGAAGGGACGGGACGTCGCATGCCCGACGACAACCAGGACCTGATCTCCGGTGGTCATCTCGTCGCCAAGGCGCTCAAAGCGGAGGGTGTCGACCGCGTCTACACCCTGTGCGGCGGCCACATCATCGACATCTACGACGGCTGCGTCGACGAGGGCATAGAAGTCGTCGACGTCCGGCACGAACAGGTCGCCGCCCACGCCGCCGACGGCTACGCCCGCATCACCGGCAGGCCGGGCTGCGCCGTCGTCACCGCCGGACCCGGTACGACCGACGCGGTCACGGGGGTCGCGAACGCCTTCCGGGCCGAGTCACCCATGCTGCTGATCGGCGGCCAAGGGGCGCTCACCCAGCACAAGATGGGGTCCCTGCAGGACCTGCCGCACGTCGACATGATGGCACCGATCACCAAGTTCGCGGCGACCGTGCCGGACACGGCCCGCGCGGCGGACATGGTCTCGATGGCGTTCCGCGAGTGCTTCCACGGCGCGCCGGGACCGTCCTTCCTGGAGATCCCGCGCGACGTGCTCGACGCCAGGGTGCCGGCGGCGACGGCGCGGGTGCCGCGGGCAGGTGCCTACCGTGCGTCCACGCGCTCGGCCGGCGACCCCGAGGCGATCGAGAAGCTCGCCGACCTGCTGGTGCACGCCGAGAAGCCGGCCGTCCTGCTGGGCAGCCAGGTGTGGACGACCCGTGGCACCGAGGCCGCGATCGAGCTCGTGCGCACCCTGAACGTCCCCGCCTACATGAACGGCGCCGGGCGCGGCACCCTCCCGCCCGGCGACCCGCACCACTTCCAGCTCTCCCGGCGCTACGCCTTCTCGAACGCCGACGTCATCGTGATCGTCGGCACCCCCTTCGACTTCCGCATGGGCTACGGCAAGCGCCTGTCCCCCGCGGCCACGGTCGTGCAGATCGACCTCGACTACCGCACGGTCGGCAAGAACCGCGACATCGACCTGGGGATCGTCGGGGACGCCGGACTGGTGCTGAGGTCGGTCACCGAGGCGGCCTCCGGACGGGTCGACGGCGGTGCGGCGAGGCGCAAGGAGTGGCTGGACGAGCTGCGCGCCGCCGAGCAGACCGCGCTCGACAGGCGGCTGCCGCAGCTCAGGTCCGACGCCTCGCCGATCCACCCCTACCGGCTGGTCAGCGAGATCAACGACTTCCTCACCGAGGACTCGCTCTACATCGGCGACGGCGGCGACATCGTCACCTTCTCCGGCCAGGTCGTGCAGCCCAAGTCGCCCGGCCACTGGATGGACCCGGGCCCGCTCGGCACCCTCGGCGTGGGCATCCCGTTCGTGCTCGCCGCCAAGCAGGCCCGCCCGGACAAGGAGGTCGTCGCCCTCTTCGGCGACGGCGCCTTCTCCCTGACCGGCTGGGACTTCGAGACGCTGGTGCGCTACGACCTGCCGTTCGTCGGGATCGTCGGCAACAACTCCTCGATGAACCAGATCCGTTACGGCCAGGCCGCCAAGTACGGCAAGGAGCGCGAGCGGGTCGGCAACACCCTCGGCGACGTGCCGTACGACAAGTTCGCGCAGATCCTCGGCGGTCACGGCGAGGAGGTCCGCGACCCCGCCGACATCGGCCCGGCGCTGCGCCGCGCCCGTGAGTCCGGCAAGCCCTCACTGATCAACGTGTGGGTCGACCCGGACGCGTACGCCCCCGGAACCATGAACCAGACGATGTACAAGTGAGGTGAACGGCCATGACCGCCAAGGCACTTGACGGCATCCGCGTCCTCGACATGACGCACGTCCAGTCCGGGCCGTCCGCGACCCAGCTGCTCGCCTGGCTCGGCGCCGACGTGATCAAACTGGAGGCGCCCACCGGGGACATCACGCGGCGGCAGCTGCGCGACCTGCCGGACGTGGACTCCCTGTACTTCACGATGCTCAACTGCAACAAGCGGAGCATCACCCTGAACACCAAGACCGAGCGCGGCAAGGAGATCCTCACCGAGCTGATCCGCCGCGCGGATGTGATGGTGGAGAACTTCGGGCCGGGCGCGGTCGACCGGATGGGCTTCACCTGGGAGCGCATCCGGCAGATCAACCCGCGGATCGTCTACGCCTCCATCAAGGGCTTCGGCGACGGCCCGTACACGGGCTTCAAGGCGTACGAGGTCGTCGCGCAGGCCATGGGCGGGTCGATGGCCACCACCGGCTTCGAGGACGGTCCGCCGCTCGCGACCGGCGCCCAGATCGGCGACTCGGGCACCGGTGTGCACACCGTCGCCGGCATTCTCGCGGCGCTGTTCCAGCGGGAGCGCACCGGGCGCGGGCAGCGGGTCAACGTGGCCATGCAGCACGCGGTGCTCAACCTGTGCCGGGTGAAGCTGCGCGACCAGCAGCGCCTGGCGCACGGCCCGCTCGCCGAGTACCCGAACGACGACTTCGGCGACGAGGTGCCCCGCTCCGGCAACGCCTCCGGCGGCGGTCAGCCCGGCTGGGCGGTCAAGTGCGCGCCGGGCGGCCCCAACGACTACGTGTACGTCATCGTGCAGCCCGTCGGCTGGCGGCCGATGGCCGAGCTGATCGGCCGGCCCGAACTCGCCGACGATCCCGAGTGGGCGACGCCCGAGGCCCGGCTGCCGAAGCTGAACAAGATGTTCCAGCTGATCGAGGAGTGGTCCTCGACGCTGCCCAAGTGGGAGGTGCTGGAGCGGCTGAACGCGCAGGGCATCCCGTGCGGGCCGATCCTGTCCACCAGGGAGATCATCGAGGACGCCTCGCTGGTCGCCAACGAGATGATCGTGCGCGTCCCGCACCCCGAGCGGGGCGAGTTCGTCACGGTCGGCAGCCCGCTGAAGCTGTCCGACTCCCCCGTCGAGGTCACCGGCTCCCCGCTGCTCGGCGAGCACAACGCCGAGGTGTACGTCGGCGAACTGGGCCTCGGTGACGAGGAGCTGCGCCTGCTGAAGTCGGACGGGGTGATCTGAGGTGATGGCGGAGGACCGCGGACTGCGGGTGCGGGCGCTGCTGGAGCGCGTGCGGGCCGAGGGGCGCACCGCGCTGACCGCGCCCGAGGGCAAGGTGATCGCCGACGCGTACGGCATCGCCGTACCCGGTGAGGCGGTGGCGCGGGACGTGGACGAGGCGGTGGCGGCCGCGGCACGTTTCGGGGGTCCCGTGGTGATGAAGATCGTCTCGCCGGACGTCCTGCACAAGACCGACGCCGGCGGGGTCGTCGTCGGGGTGGAGGGAGCGGCGGACGTACGGGCCGCCTTCCACCGGATCGTGCACAACGCGCGGGCGTACGACGCCGGGGCCCGCATCGAGGGCGTGCAGGTGCAGGAGCTGCTGCCGCCCGGGCAGGAGGTCATCGTCGGCGCGGTGACCGATCCGACGTTCGGGAAGGTGGTGGCCTTCGGGCTCGGCGGGGTGCTGGTCGAGGTGCTCAAGGACGTGACGTTCCGGCTCGCGCCGGTCAGCGGCGACGAGGCGCTGTCCATGCTGGACTCCATCAAGGCGGCCGACGTGCTGCGCGGGGTGCGCGGGCGGGCGGGTGTCGACCGGTGGGCGCTCGCCGAGCAGATCCGCCGGGTCTCCCATCTGGTCGCGGACTTCCCGGAGATCGCCGAGGTGGACCTCAATCCGGTGATCGCCACCCCGGACGGCGCGGTCGCCGCAGACATCCGGATCATCCTCGCCGAGGAGCAGCCGGTCCCCCGGCGCACCTACACGCGCGAGGAGATCCTCACCTCGATGCGCCGGCTGATGCAGCCCTCGTCGGTCGCGGTGATCGGCGCCTCCGGCGAGCAGGGCAAGATCGGCAACGCGGTGATGCGCAACCTCGTCGACGGCGGCTTCGCCGGGGACATCCATCCGGTGAACCCCAAGGCCGATGACATTCTGGGCCGCAAGGCGTACAAGAGTGTCACGGACGTTCCCGGTGAGGTGGATGTGGCCGTCTTCGCCATCCCCGCCCGGTTCGTGGCGGGCGCCCTGGAGGAGGTGGGGCGCAAGGGCATCCCCAACGCCGTCCTCATCCCCTCCGGGTTCGCCGAGACCGGTGAACACGCGCTCCAGGCGGAGATCGTGGCGATCGCCGAGCGGTACGGCGTCCGGCTGCTGGGCCCGAACATCTACGGCTACTACTCCACCTGGCAGGACCTGTGCGCCACGTTCTGCACGCCGTACGACGTGAAGGGCGGGGTGGCGCTGACCTCGCAGTCCGGGGGGATCGGCATGGCGATCCTGGGCTTCGCCCGCACCACGAGGACGGGTGTGTCGGCGATCGTCGGGCTCGGCAACAAGTCCGACCTGGACGAGGACGATCTGCTCACCTGGTTCGGTGAGGACCCGCGCACCGAGTGCATCGCGATGCACCTGGAGGACCTCAAGGACGGGCGCGCCTTCGTGGCGGCGGCGCGGGCGACCGTGCCGAAGAAGCCGGTCGTGGTGCTCAAGGCGGGCCGTACGGCGGCCGGGGCGAAGGCGGCCGGCTCGCACACGGGGGCGCTGGCGGGCGACGACGCCGTGTACGACGACATCCTGCGGCAGGCCGGGGTGATCCGGGCGCCGGGCCTGAACGACATGCTGGAGTACGCCCGCGCGCTGCCCGTGCTGCCCGCCCCGCAGGGCGACAACGTCGTGATCATCACGGGGGCCGGGGGCAGCGGGGTGCTGCTGTCGGACGCGGTGACGGACAACGGGCTGTCGCTGATGGAGATCCCGCCCGACCTGGACGAGGCGTTCCGCCGCTTCATCCCGCCGTTCGGCGCGGCCGGCAACCCCGTCGACATCACCGGCGGCGAACCGCCGTCGACGTACGAGGCGACGATCCGGCTGGGGCTGGCGGACCCGCGCATCCACGCGCTGGTCCTGGGCTACTGGCACACCGTCGTCACCCCGCCGATGGTCTTCGCGGAGCTGACCGCGCGGGTGGTCGCCGAGTTCCGCGAGCGCGGCGTCGAGAAGCCGGTGGTGGCCTCGCTCGCCGGGGACGTCGAGGTCGAGGCGGCCTGCCAGTACCTGTTCGAGCGGGGGGTCGTGGCCTACCCGTACACGACCGAGAAGCCGGTGGCGGTGCTCGGCGCGAAGTACCGGTGGGCGCGGGCGGCGGGGCTGCTCGGGGGTGGTTCATGAGGTGAGGCAGGCGCGGGAGCGGCCGGCGGTGCGCGCCGGCCGGTCCCGGGACCCACGCGCGCACGAAAGGCAATGGACAGGGGGCGCCGGCCAGAGCTTTCGACGCAAGGGGTGTAGTCGTGAGAACCACCGATCCCCCCGCCTCCCCGGTGTGCCGGGAGGTGAGGGACCGCAGGGGCCGCGTGTACCGGGTCGGCGAGAGCGACGCCGACCTGCTGGGGTACGGCCGGATCCGGATGGCCGTCCTGTCCTGGGTGGGCATGGCGGGCGTCAGTTGTGCCGCGTACGCGTACGCCGTGGCCGGCCCCGGTGACGTACGTGTGTGGGTGCTCGCCCAGGCCGCCGTCGCCTTCCCGGCCGGGCGGCTGCGGGACGGCGGCCGGCTGCCGGCGCGGGTGGCCGTCACCGGTGGGGCGTGCGGCGTCCTGGGTGCCTGCCTGGCGCCGGCCGTCGCGCCCGGCACGGGGGCCGCGTACCTGACCGCCGGTGTGATCGGCGGCGCCGGAGCCGGGCTGGTGTGCGCGAGCTGCCTGACGCTGCCCGGCCGGTGGTATCCGGAACGGCGGGGCGGCCCGACCGGGTTCGTGGTGAGCGGGTGCGCCGTCGGCGCCGTACCGGTCCTGCTCGGTCTCGGACCGGCCGGGCTCACCGTGACGGGCGCCGGGGCGTGTCTGGTGGCGGCGGCGGCCGGGCGGCTGCTGCGGGAGCCGCCGCGCGACTGGTGGCCGCCGCATCCCCACCCGCTGCGTGTGCCGGCCGATCCCGTCGCCCGGCGCGTCCTGGCGAAGAACCCGCCCGCGGTACGCCAGCACACCCCCGGTGAGGCCGCCCGCACCCCGGCGCTGTGGCTCACCGCGCTGTGTCTGCTGGGCGTGGCCGGTGCCGTCGTTCTCGACGTGCGCCTGCTGGCACCGCTCGGTCAGGCGGCGCCCCTCGTCGCGGGCGCCGCCGCGGGCGCGGCGGCCGGGGCGCTCACCGATCTGGTCGAACGGCGCACCGCCCTGGCCGCGGCCTGTCTGCTGCTCGGTGCCGCGCAGTTCGCGCTGCCGGCCGCCGGCCGTGCGGGAGGCGCGCCGCTGGTGGCCGGCGCGGTGACCGTGGGGTTCACCGGCGCGGCGGTCCTCGCGCTGGTCACCGCGATGACGGCGGACCACTTCGGCGAGAACCACAGCGCGAGCGTCCACGGGGTGCTCGCCGCGGCGTGGCTGCTGCCCGTCCCGCTGAACTCCCCCCACCCCAGCGCCTACGTCCTGGCGGGCTGCTCGGGGCTCGCCTGCGCCGCACCGGCGCTGTTCCTCAAGGCGCCGGGCCGGCTCAGCGCCCGGCGCGTCCTCCCCAATCCCCACCCCCTCGGCGAGGAGATGGCCTCATGACGGCTGATCCGATGGCAACCAGGAACACGCCGGCCGACCCCGGCTCGGCGGAGCGCTCGTACCGCGAAGTCACCGACGCCCGGGGCCGGGTGTACCGCGTCGGCGAGACGGACCGGGACATCCTCGGCCACTCACGGAAGTTCATGGTGTACCTGCCGTGGATATCCATGATGGCCATCAGCGTCAGCGAGTACGCCTACGGCTCCGCGGAGGACACCCTGTCGGAGGCGCACGGCTGGACGCAGAGCAACACCTTCTGGATCCTGAGCGTCTGGGTGTTCTTCCAGGCCGGCATCGCCTTCCCGGCCGGCTGGCTGCGCGAGCGCGGCGTCCTCACCGCGCGGCGCGCCATGTACACCGGCGCGGGCATGTGCCTGCTCGGCTTCCTGGCGCTGTCCCACCTCGACGACGTGCTGCTCGCGATCCTCGGCTTCGGTGTGGTCGGCGGGGTGGGCTCCGGACTGATCTACGCCACCTGCATCAACATGGTCGGCAAGTGGTTCCCGGAGCGGCGCGGCGCGAAGACCGGCTTCGTCAACGGCGGCTTCGCGTACGGCTCGCTGCCCTTCATCTTCATCTTCAACTACGCCTTCGACACCGGGAACTACGACGAGGTGCTCGATCTGATCGGCGTGTACGTGCTGATCGTGGTGGCGGTGTGCGCGTTCTTCTTCAAGGACCCGCCGAAGAACTGGTGGCCCGCGGACATCGACCCGCTGTCGTACTCCGGCAATGCGAAGAGTGCCGTGAGCCTGGCCAAGAACCCGCCCGCGGTACGGCAGTTCACACCGAAGGAGGCGATCAGGACCGGCATGCTGCCGCTGATGTGGATCACCATCGTGATGACGGCCGGTGTGTCGATCTTCGGGATCTCCTTCCAGGTGGACTTCGCCAAGGAGGTCGGCTTCGGGCCGCTGGTCGCCGCCTCCTCCATGGGCCTGATGGCCGTCATCAACGGCGTCGGGCGTGCCGTGGTGGGCTGGCTGTCGGACCTGTGGGGCCGCAAGATCACCCTGGTGTTCGTGATCGTGATCCTGGGCCTGGCCCAGTTCGGCGTGATCTGGGCCGGTGACGTCAGAAGCGAGTGGCTGTTCCTGTTCTTCGCGTTCCTCTCCGGTTTCGGCGGCGGCGCCTTCTACCCGCTGTTCGCCGCGCTCACCCCGGACTACTTCGGCGAGAACTACAACGCCACCAACTACGGCCTGGTGTACAGCGGCAAGCTGATCAGCGGCCTGTTCGGCGGCGGCCTGGGCTCCATGGTGGTCTCGGCGTGGGGCTACGACGGGGCGTACGCGCTGGCCGGCGGGGTGTCGATGGTGGCGGCGGCGATCGCGTTGCTGCTGCGGCAGCCGGGGCGGGCGGCGACGGGCTGAGAGCGACGCCGGACACCTGAGGAGGGGCCTCCCCCGCGTCACCGGGGAGGCCCCTCCTCATGGGTGCGCTACTTGCGACGCAGGGCCGCCATGTTCCGGTAGCCGATCGCCGCGTGCCGCAGCGACTGCCCCGGGTCGGTGGCGCTGGGCGCGTTGTCCTGCTCGACCATGGGGTTGTGGTAGTTGCGGTGGCCGACACGGGAGAAGAAGGCCGTGTAGTCGATGACGCCGGTGCCGAACGGCACCATGTCGTAGCCCATGCCGTTCGTGTTGTTCACGACGCCGTCCTTGGCGTGGAAGAGCGGGTAGCGCTTGTCGTACCGCTCGACCAGGCCGGCCGGGTCGAAGACGTCCGTCCGCGTGGAGCCGTCGTGGGCGGTGTAGGTGCGGAACTTGTACTGCGCCACATGCGCCCAGAAGACGTCCATCTCCAGCCACACCAGCCGCGGGTCGGTGACGGTGAGGAAGTACTCCAGCTTGCGCAGGCCGGAGCTTCGGGTGGGCCGGCCCTGGGCGTCCAGCGGGCCGCCGTCCAGCAGGAAGCCGTAGGCCGCGTCGTGGTTGTGGGTGTACAGCTTGAGCCCGGCGGCGCGGGCGATCTCGCCGAGGGCGTTCCACTTGTCGGCGGCCACGTCCCAGTCCGACTTCACGGCACTGGAGGTGGGGTCGCCACCGGTGCCCATGTGCGCCATGCCGAGGATGTTCGCGATCTCCAGGTGCTTCTTGAAGGTGTCCAGGTCGGTGCTGGTCAGCGGCCAGGACGGCGGGATGAAGCCGTGGTTGCCCTGGGCGCGCAGCCCGTAGTCGTCGAGCCAGCGGCGCAGCAGCCTGGCGCCCTCGACGGACTCCAGGTTCGCGCCGCCGGGGGCGTTGGCGTGCTGTCCGTAGCCCGCGAACTCGACCTGCCGGTAGCCGAACCGGGCCAGCTGCTCGAAGACCTCGCGGAAGCCGGAGGGCAGGGTGGTGCTCAGCGGGTCGCGCCCGATGGCGTCGCGGACGGTGTACAGGATGATGCCGCGCTTGTCCGCGGGCACCAGTTCGTGGCCTCTGGCGGTGTCACCGTCCGCGGCCGCCGGGGTGGCGGCGTGTACGGGGGCCGCGCCGAGGACGGGCGCGGCGATCGCGCCGGCGGCGACGGCGGTGCAGGTGCTCAGGAAGGAGCGGCGGCCGATGCCGAGGGAGCGGCGCAGCTGGTCGTCGGGGGTGCGGATGTCGTTCACGGGTGCCTCTCTTCGCCATGGTGGTCCGGTCCGTCGAGACCGGCAAGGTGGAGCAGGAGGGACTTCACGTCGGTGGCCGCGACACGGTCGCCGACGGCGCGGGGGGTGGAGCACAGGACGAGCGGACCGTCGTCGTCGCTCGTGGGGAGTCGGCCGTGGCTGCCGCGCACGGGTGCCGGGTCCAGCGGCACGACCGCCATGCGGTAGCGCAGGCCGAGCTTCTTGCGGGCCAGGGCGCCGGCCGCGCGGAGTTTCACATACGGGTCGAGCGGGTCCATGAACAGCTCGGCCGGGTCGTAGCCGGGTTTGCGGTGGATGTCGACGAGCCGTGCGAAGTCGGGGGCGCGGGCGTCGTCGAGCCAGTAGTAGTACGTGAACCAGGCGTCCTCCTGCGCGATGGCGACGAGGTCACCGGCACGGGGGTGGTCCAGGTGGTGGGCCTTCTTGCCCTCGTCGTCGAGCAGGTCGGCGATCCCGGGCAGGCCGTCGAGGGCGGCGCGGGTGGCGGCGAGGTCCTCGGGGCGGCGGACGTAGACGTGGGCGATCTGGTGGTCGGCGACGGCGAAGGCCCGGGAGGCCATCGCGTCGAGGTACTCCATGCCGTCCTGGGTGTGCACCTGGAGCAGGCCGGCGCGGCGCAGGGCGCGGTTGATGTCGACCGGGCGGCGCACCGGGGTGATCCCGTACTCGGACAGCGCGAGCACGGTGCGGCCCTCGGCGCGGGCGTCGTCCAGCAGCGGGGCGAGGGCGGCGTCGAGGTCGGCGGCGGCGCGGTGGGAGCGCGGGTCGTCGGGGCCGTACCGCTGGAGGTCGTAGTCGAGGTGCGGGAGGTAGCAGAGGGTCAGGTTCGGCCGTCGGGTGCGGTTGATGTGCCGGGTGGCGTCGATGATCCAGCGGCTGGAGGTGAGGTCGGCGGTGGGTCCCCAGTAGTGGAAGAGCGGGAACGTGCCGAACGTGTCGGTGAGTTCGTCGTGCAGGGCCGGGGGCCAGGTGTAGCAGTCGGGTTCCTTGCGGCCGTCGGCGTAGTACACCGGGCGGGGGGTGACCGTGCAGTCGGTGTCGGCGCCCATGGCGTACCACCAGCAGACGTTGGCGACGGTGTAGCCGGGGTGGGCGCGGCGGGCGGCGTCCCACACCTTGTCGCCCTCGATCAGGGCGTTGTGCTGGCGCCACAGCAGGACGTCGCCGAGGTCGCGGAAGTACCAGCCGTTGCCGACGATGCCGTGCTCGCCGGGGTGGGCGCCGGTGAGGAAGGTGGCCTGGGCGGAGCAGGTGACGGCGGGCAGGACGGTGTCGAGGGGGGCGCGGGAGCCGGCGTCGGCGAGGGCCTTCAGGCGCGGCATGTGTGCCAGCAGGCGGGGGGTGAGGCCGACGACGTCCAGGACGAGCAGGGGGGTCGGTTCGGTGGTGTCCGTGGGGGCTTCGTCCGGTCGGCTCATGGCAGCTCCTTCAGGCCGAGGTCCGTCAGCAGGTCCCGGGCCAGGGTGAGTTCGGCGGCGATGCCGTCGACGAGCCGCTCGCGGGTGCGCGGGCGCAGCTCGGGCGGCAGGGCCTGCCAGGTGTAGGTCTCGACCTCGAGGTGGTGGGTGAGCGGGTGCGGTCCGCCGGCCAGGCGGGTCAGCGCGGCCCTGAGGACGGGCAGGGTGGAGGTCAGCGGCGGGGCGGGGGCGGCGTGCAGCGGCACATGGAAGTGGGCCCGCCAGGGGGTGGCGTCGGGCAGCGTGTCGCCGGTCAGGGCGTCGCCGAGGTCGTCGGCGCCGCGCAGGCCGGTGGCGGTCAGGGTGCGGGTCTGGTGCAGGAAGCGGGGCTCGGCGAACGCGGCCAGCGCCTCCCGCACCTCGGGCAGGTGCGGCTGCTCGGCGTGCAGGGCCGCGGACAGCTGGGACTTGACGACGGGGACGCCGGCCGCGGTGAGCGCGTCCAGGGCGGTGTCCGGGTCCTCGAAGGAGGTGGCGAGGTGGCACGTGTCCACGCACACGCCGATGCGCGGATGGCGGATCGTGGCGAGGGGGGTGAGGGCGTCGCCGGTGGTCTCGACGACGCACCCGGGTTCCGGTTCCAGACCGATGCGCACGCCGCGCCCGGTCAGCTCCCGCAGGGCATCGAGGCGTTCGCCGAGTACGCGCAGCGCGTCGAGGCCGCGCTCGGTGTCCGCCGCGGTGCGCCAGGCGAGCGGCAGGGTGGAGATGCTGCCCTCGGTGACGTCGTCCGGGAGCAGGACGGTGAGGATGCGGGCGAGCGCGGTGGTGTGGTCGAGACGCTCGGGCTCGGACCAGTCGGGCCGGTACACCCGGTACTTGACCTCTTCGGCGCCGAATCCCTCGTACGGGAAGCCGTTGAGGGTGACGACCTCCAGGCCGCGCCTGTCGAGTTCCTCGCGCAGGCCGCGCAGCGCGGCCGGGTCGGCGGCCAGGGTGCGGGCGGCGCCCTGCGCGAGCCACAGGCCGATGCCGAGGCGGTCGCGGCCCAGGCGGCGGCGCACCGGCTCGCAGTACTCCCTCAGCTGGGCGAGGACTCCGCCGAGGGTCTCGGCCGGGTGGACGTTGGTGCAGTAGGCGAGGTGGACGGTGGAGCCGTCGGGGTGGCGGAAGCGCATCGGCGTCACTCCCCGCCGCGCAGCACGGAGTTGCCCTCGTGGGTGGGGCCGGTCGCGGCGACGTCGAGGGCGAGGCGGCCGCCGAGTCCGTAGAACGCGACCGGGTTGCGCCACAGGACGCGGTCCACCTCGTCCTCGGTGAAGCCTTCCGCCAGCATCAGGTCGGCGACCTTGCGGGTCTTCAGGGGGTCGCTGCGGCCCCAGTCGGCGGCCGAGTTCACCAGCACCCGCTCGGGGCCGTGGGCGCGCAGGATGGCGACCATGCGGGCCTCGTCCATCTTGGTGTCCGGGTAGACGGAGAACCCCAGCCAGCACCCGCTGTCCTTGGCCTCCTTCACCGTGGTCTCGTTGAGGTGGTCGACCAGCACACGGTCCGGTGGCAGCGCCGACTCGCGCACCACGTCGAGGGTGCGGCGCAGACCGGCGAGCTTGTCGCGGTGCGGGGTGTGCACGAGCGCGGGCAGGCCGTGGTCGGCGGCGAGCTGGAGCTGCACGGCCAGGGCCTTGTCCTCGGCCGGTGTCATCGCGTCGTAGCCGATCTCGCCGACGGCGACCACGCGGTCCTTGACGAGGTAGCGGGGCAGTTCGTCGAGGACGGGGACGCAGCGCGGGTCGTTGGCCTCCTTGGGGTTGAGGGCGATCGTGCAGTGGTGGGCGATGCCGTACTGGGCGGCACGGAACGGCTCCCAGCCGAGCAGGGAGTCGAAGTAGTCGTAGAAGGTGGCGGGCGCCGTGCGGGGCTGGCCCAGCCAGAAGGCGGGCTCGACCACGGCGCGCACCCCGGCGGCGTGCATGGCCGCGTAGTCGTCGGTCGTGCGGGACGTCATGTGGATGTGCGGGTCGAAGATGCGCATCACCGGTCTCCTCCTCGAATCAGGCCTCGGTCAGGCCTCGAACCGGGCCTCGGTCAGGGTGAGCACGCGGCGGAGGTCGTCGGGGACGGCACGGCCGGCGGCGGTGCGTTCGGCGGCGTAGTCGCGCAGCATGCGGGCGAGTTCGGCGTCCCCGCGGGCACGCCGGTCCAGGCCGGCGACCGTGTCCACGGGCACGCCGGTGAACAGGCACTTCAGTACGGCGTGCCGCCAGGAGTGGGTGTCGAGGTGGCGGGCGGCGTACGGGCCGACGGCGGCGGCCAGCAGCCGGGTGTCGTTGGTGCGCAGCGCGTCCTCGACCAGCGCCACGGCGTCGGGTCCGGCCACCAGGCCGGGCAGGGCGCGCAGCACGGCGAGGCGTTCCTCGGCGGTGCCCTGGTGGTAGACGCGGGCCAGGGCGTCCGGGGCGGGCCGGGCCGCGGCGAGGATGAGGGAGCGTGCGGCCTCCGCGTGCTCGGGTCCGCAGCGCCGGCCCGCCTCGGCCAGCCGCAGTTCCCACACGGAGATCGGGCCGTGCGACCCGGGATGGGCGGCGGCCTCGTCGAGGGCCTTGTCCAGCCAGGCGCGGGCGGTGCCGGTGAGACGGCCGCGCAGGTCGTCCGCGGTGAGACGGGTCATGAGGTGCTCCCTTGGGCGTGCCTGAGGAAGGGCAGGGAGAGCGCCGCGAAGTGCGGGCCCGCGTGGGAGTGGCGGGGCAGTTCGACGACGGTGAGGCCCTGGTAGCCGATGTCGTCGAGGGCGGCGAGCACGGGCGGGAAGTCGATCTCGCCGTCGCCGAACGGGAGGTGCTCGTGGACCCCGCGGCGCATGTCCTCGATCTGCACGTGCCGCAGCCAGGGCGCGGCGGCCCGCACGCAGTCGGCGGGCGGCAGCGGTTCCAGGCACTGGCAGTGGCCGATGTCGAGGGTGAGGCCGAGGGGCCCGGGGTCGCCGAGGATGCGGCGCAGCCGGTGGAAGTCGTCGAGGGTGGCGAGCAGGTGGCCGGGTTCGGGTTCCACGGCGAGCGGGACGCCGGCTGCGGCGGCCGCGTCCAGCACGGGCACGATGCTCTCGGCGAGCCGCTTCCAGGCGGTGTCCTCGTCGGTGTCGTGCGGGACGACGCCGCTGAAGAAGTGCACGGCGTGCGCGCCGAGGTCGGCGGCGATCGTCACGGCGCGCAGCAGCAGGCCGGTGCGGCGGGCGCGGTCGCCGGGGTCGGCGTCGAGCAGGGACGGGCCGTGTTTGCGGCGCGGGTCGAGGACGTAGCGGGCGCCTGTCTCCACGGTGACGCCCAGCCCGAGTCCGGCGAGCCGCCCGGCGATACGGCGGGTGCGGGCCGCGAGGTCCGGGGCCAGCGGGTCGAGGTGCATGTGGTCGAGGGTCAGGCCGACGCCGTCGTAGCCGAGGTCGGCGAGGAGGGCGAGGGCGTCGTCGAGGCGCAGGTCGGCGAGGCCGTTGGTGCCGTAGCCGAAGCGGAGGCTCATGTGATGCTCACCCTCTTCGCGAGGCGCGCGCCGAGCGGGGCGAGTGCCGCGATGAGCAGGGCGCCGGACCGGGCGCCGCAGCGGGCGGCGAGTGCGGCCTGGAGCGGGACCGTGGCGCGGATCCCGGCGCCGACGGCACGCTGGGTCAGCGGGGGCGACGGGTTGAGCGCGGCGTGGGTGTAGGGGCGGGCGGCGGTGGCGGCGTAGAGGGTGGTCAGGGCGGGGACGAGGGGGTCGGCCCAGCGCGCGGCGGACGCACCGGCGTGCCGGGCGGGGCCGGGGGCGGTGGTGGGCGTGGGGCCCGGCAGCCCGCGGGAGGCTGCGTCGCCGCGGGCTGCCGGGGGCCGGGTGAGGGTGCGGCTGAGCCAGGTGGTCGCCGCGAGGGCGGCCAGCGGGGCCAGGGGTGCGCCGCCGCGGGTCTCGGTGCGGGAGACCGTGGTGACGGCGAGGGTGTGGGTGCCGAGCAGGGCCGCCGACGGCAGGGCCGCTCGGGTGCGTCCCGCGGTGGCGGCCGCGCCGAGCAGCACGTCGAGGGCGCGGGCCGCCGCCATGGCCGCGGGTCCTGCCGGGGTGTGTTTCAGGGCGAGGTCGTACGCCCAGACGGTGGCCGCGAGCGGGGCGGCGACGGTGAGGGCGGGGCGGCCGGCGCGGGCCGCGAGGCCCAGGCCGGCCGCCGTGAGCGCACCGGCCGCCGTGAGGGCCGCGGCGGGGCTGACGCGGCCGGACGGGAGCGGTCGGTGCGGGCGGTCCACGGCGTCCTCGGCGCGGTCCGCCCAGTCGTTGAGGGCCATGCCGGCCTCGTACAGGCACACGGAGGCGCCGACGGCGAGCAGGGTGCGCCGGCCGGGCCGCGCGGCGGCCGCCGCGGCGCCCGCGAGGACGTCGCCCGGGACCGTGCACAGGGCGGGCAGCCGCAGCAGTTCGGCCCAGGCCCGCAGGCGGGGCCTCACCGCTGTCCCCCGCCGAGCCGCCCGGCGAACCGCAGCAGCTCCGCGTACTGCTCCCCGAGCGCCGCCGGGCCGTCCCCGACCGGGTCCTTGAAGTAGAAGCCCAGGCCGGTGAGCGGGCCGCTCAGACCGGCCTCGTGGGCGCGGGCGGTCAGCCGGGCCAGGTCGAGGACGAGGGGCGCGGCGAGGGCGGAGTCGCAGCCCTGCCAGATGGTCTGCAGGATCATGCGCGAGCCGAGGAAGCCGTCGAAGGCGACGTGGTCCCAGGCGGTCTTGAAGTCGCCGAGGGCCGGTACGTCGTCGATGTGCACCTCGCCCTCGGGTACGGCGCCGAGGGTGTCGGTGAGGACGCGTTCCTTGCCGGCGTTCTTGGCGGCCGCGGCGGCCGGGTCGGCCAGGGCGGCGCCGTCGCCCCCGCCCAGCAGGTTGGTGCCGGACCAGGCCCGCACGGTGAGCGAGCGCTGCGCGAACATCGGCCCGAGGACCGAACGCAGCAGCGTCTGCCCGGTCTTGCCGTCCCGTCCGGCGTACGGCAGCCCGCTCGCCTCGGCGGGGGCGGCCAGCGCCGGATGGTGGAGTCCGGTGGAGGGGGTGAAGTTGACGTAGGGGCAGCCGGCGCGCAGGGCGGCGGCCGCGTAGAGGGAGCTGGCGGGCAACTCGCCGTCGGTGGGCGCCGGTTCGGTGGAGGCGACGTTCACGACGACGACGCGTGCCAGCTCGTTGCGGTGCGAGAAGTCGAGCAGGTCGGCGGTGAAGGTCTCAATGAGCCGGTCCGCGTCCCTGGTGTCGCCCGGCAGGGGGCCGCCGGGCCGGATCTCGCGGTCGGCGGCGGCCAGTTCGGCGGCGACGGCCGACGGCAGGCCGTGCGGCAGCACCCCGGCCGCGGCCAGGTGTTCGGCCCGTTTGGGCAGCGGACAGTCGACGGTGTCGTGACCGCCGAAGACCAGCGAGCCGAGCGGGGGCAGCGGGGCAGCGGCGAACGCCGGGGTCTCGGTGACCATCCCGGTCGGCGGGTGCAGGCCCGCCGTCAGCGCGGCGCAGCCCGCCACCACGGTCGTGGCGACCGAACCGCGGGCGCCTATCAGCCAGACTCCGGTGCGGGACGCGGACATGGGCAGCCTCCTTGTCGCGTGCGAACCCTGAGAAGGGTGGGGGAAAGGCGGCGGGCGGGAGTCCGGCGTCCCCCGCCCGCCGCCGCTCAGTCGCCCTGGGCGGGCAGTTCCTTGATCCGGATGTCGCGGAAGGACACCTCGTCACCCGTGCCGTGGTTCTGGATGCCGATGTGTCCGTCCGCAAGGCTCCGGGCCGGATCGGTGTTGGTGAAGTCGTTGATCTGCACGCCGTTGAGCCAGACGCGCAGGCGCTCGCCCTGCACCCGGATCTCGTACGTGTTCCACTCCCCCGGCGGGTTCAGCGCACGGTCGCGCTTCTTCAGGTCGGCGGACCGGAAGCCGTAGACGGACCCGGTGGTCTTCTCCGGGACGTCGGTGGCGTCGATCTGGACCTCGTAGCCGTTGTCCACGGCCGACCACGGGTCGTCCGAGGGCGGGAAGCCGACGAACACACCGGAGTTGTCGTCGCCGGCCGTCTTCCAGTCGAGCTTCAGGGAGTACGACCCGAAGCTCGCGTTCGCGTACCAGAGCAGTCCCAGTCCGCCGGACGAGGTGAGCGTGCCGTCCTCGGAGAGGGTGAAGGAGCCCGGACCGGCCTGCTTCCAGCCGGCCGTCGAGGTGCCGTCGAAGAGCGGCCGGTAGCCGTTCTCCGGCCGGCAGTCGGCCTGGGCGGCGCCGATCGCGTACCGGATGCCGCCCAGCAGGTGCTGCCGGAAGGCGGGGTCGGCGTAGGACTCCTTGGTGTGGCCGCCGCCGGTGTAGAAGGCGCGGCCGCCCTGGTACTCCTGGCACCAGGCGATCGGGTGGTCGCCGTTCATGGTGCCGCCGCTGTACGACGACTCGTCCAGCGAGGCGAGGACATGGGCCCGCTCCCGCGGGTTCGAGCGGTAGTTGTACCACTCGTCGGTGCGCTCCCATACGGGCCCGAGGTGCGCGGTCGCCGGGTGGGCGCGGTCCTCGACGTTCACGGTGGCGGGCTGGATCGCCGGGTGCGACTGGAAGTAAGCGCCGGCCAGGCCGCCGTAGAACGCCCAGTCGTACTCGGTGTCCGCGGCGGCGTGGACGCCGGCGTAGCCGCCGCCGCGGTGGACGTAGTCCTCGAAGGCGCGCTGCTGGGCGGGGTTCAGCACGTCCCCGGTGGTGGACAGGAACACCACCGCGGCGTACCGGCGCAGGTTGCCGGGGGTGAAGGCGCCCGCGTCCTCGGTGGCGTCGACGGTGAAGCCGCCGCCGGCTCCGAGCTGCTTCAGGGCCGCCACGCCGTCCGGGATGGAGTCGTGGCGGAAGCCGGCCGTCTTGGAGAAGACCAGCACCCGCTTGCCGTCGCCGGGCTGGGAGGCCGCCGGGGCGGTCGCGCAGCCGAGCAGCAGCGCGGCTGCCGCGGCGGCGGTGGTGACGTTGCCGATGCGTCGCATCTCGGCCTCCTCTCAGCTCGTCGTGAAGGTGAAGTCGTCCACGTCGAACAGGGCTCCGGTGCCGCCCTTGAACACCAGGTAGAGCGTGGTGGTGCCGCGTGGTGCGCGGGACAGGCCGGCCTCGACGTCCTGGAAGGTCTCCCAGCCGCCGGTGACCGGGACGGCCGCCTTGCCGAGCAGGGTGCCGGTCGGGGAGCCGGCGCGCACCTCGAGGGTGCCGCCCGCGCCGCCGGAGGAGACCCGGGCGGTGATCTTGGTGGCGTTGCTCAGGGCGTACGGCGTGAAGGAGATCCAGTCGCCGTTGTCGATGTCGCCGACGGTCCTGCCGCCGTGCGCGGTGTCCTTGGCGATGACGTCGACGCCGGAGCTGTCGCCGAAGTGCTCGGCCTGGCGGTGCTTGGGCTGGGTGACGTGCCGGGCGTGCGTGGTGAGCGGGGCCTGGCCGCCGCCTCCGTTGTCGGTGTACTGGGCGTCGAAGACACCGAAGATGTTGGCGTCCTCGTCGTGGCCGCCGTCGGCGCTGGTCTGGATGGTGCCGGAGCAGCCCGTGGCGGAGGTCAGCGGGTGGCCGTGGCTGTCGTGGCCCAGGACGAAGGTGACGGTGACCTTGGAGCAGTCGATCGCCTTGCCGTCCTCGGGGTCGGTGACCTTCACCTTGAACGGGATGGCGTCACCGAAGGTGAACAGCTGCCCGTCCTGGGGAAGTTCCAGCGTCACCTTCGGCGCGGTGTTGCCGACGACGACCTGCACGCTCGCGCTGCCGGTGCGGCCGGAGGTGTCCTTCGCGGTCAGGGTCGCGGTGTAGGTGCCGTTCCTCTTGTACTTGTGGGTGGGGTTCGCCTCGGTGGACTGCGCGCCGTCCCCGAAGTCCCAGCTGTAGGTGAGGGCGTCGCCGTCCTGGTCGGAGGTGCCGGCGGAGGAGAACTGCACCTTCAGCGGCGCCTGACCGTTGGTGCGGCTCGCGGCGGCCTGGGCGACCGGGGAGTGGCCGTCGGTGGCGTTCTCGATGCGGTACAGCGCGGAGTTGTCGTCGCCGCCGAACCAGGCCAGCCCGTAGTCGAGGACGTACAGGGCGCCGTCGGGGCCGAAGGCCATGTCCATCACCTGGGTGCCGGACCAGGGGAAGGGGTTGATGGACTGCACGGCACCGTTGCCGTCGCTGACGATGCGCTTGATCCAGCGCCGGCCGAACTCACCGGCGAAGAAGTTCCCGTCGTAGGCCTCGGGGAACTTCACCGGCGAGTCGAGCGCCGGGTCGTAGTGGTAGACGGGGCCGCCCATCGGGGACTCGGAGCCGGTGCCGAACTCGGGTACGGAACCGCCGTCGTAGGGGATCCACGCGGGCTGGGCCGGGGGCAGGTCGGTCAGGCCGGTGTTGTGCGGCGAGGTGTTCTTCGGCGCGTTGCAGTCGAAGGAGGCGCCGGAGGCCTTGGTGGCGAAGTCGTAGTCGACGTAGGCGTCGTTGGCGCCGGTGCAGTACGGCCAGCCGAAGTTGCCGGGGCCGGTGACCCGGGCGAACTCGACCTGGCCGGCCGGGCCGCGGCTGGGGTTGGCGGCGCCGGCGTCGGGGCCGTAGTCACCGACGTAGAGGATGCCGGTCTTCTTGTCGACGCTGAACCGGAACGGGTTGCGGAAGCCCATGGCGTAGATCTCGGGCCGCGTCTTCGCCGTGCCGGGCGCGAAGAGGTTGCCGTCGGGGATCGAGTAGGAGCCGTCGGCGTTCACCTTGATGCGCAGGATCTTGCCGCGCAGGTCGTTGGTGTTGCCGGCGGTGCGCTGGGCGTCGAAGCCGGGGTTGCGGCCGTCGCGCTCGTCGATCGGGGTGTAGCCGTCGGACTGGAAGGGGTTGGTGTCGTCGCCGGTCGACAGATAGAGGTTGCCGGCCGCGTCGAAGTCGATGTCGCCGCCGACGTGGCAGCACAGGCCCCGGGTGGTGGGGACGTCGAGGATCTGCTTCTCGCTGGCCGGGTCGAGGGTGCCGTCGGTCTTCAGCACGAACCGCGAGAGGCGGTTGACGCCGTCGAAGGGCGCGAAGTCGGCGGCGGTGCCGTTCTCGGGCGCGTCGCCCGCGGGGGTGTTCATCGGCGGCGCGTAGTACAGGTAGACGAACCGGTTGTCCGTGAAGTCCGGGTCGATGCCGACGCCCTGGAGGCCCTCCTCGTCGTGGGAGTACACGGCGAGCTTGCCCGCGAGCTTCGTGTTGCCGGCGGCGTCGGTCAGGCGCAGTTCACCGTCGCGGGAGGTGTGCAGGACGGAACGGTCCGGCAGGACGGCGAGCGACATGGGCTCGCCGACCTCCGCCTCGCCCTTGGCGAGGGTGACCTGCTGGAAGTCCTCGGCCGCGGCCGCCTGTCGGTCGGCGACGGCTGCGCCGGCCGGCGGTGTGGTGAGGGTGAGCGTGGCGCCCGCGAGCAGGGCACCGCTGAACAGCGCGAGTCCCGCGCGCAGACGTGAGCGAGGGGTTCTGGTGGTGCGGTCGTTCCCGTGCACGAATGCCTCCAGATGAGGGGCTGGTTGTACGGGCGGGTGGAGACGCCGGGATGCGCCGTCATCCCGGAGATGGGGGAAGGGAAGGTCAGTTGCCGAACGCCGCGTCGAAGGACGCCGTCGGGGGTTCGAAGTCGTACGCCTTCAGCCGGGTCAGGGCCTCGGGGGCGCCCTGCAGGCGGTCCATGCCGGCGTCCTCCCACTCCACGGAGACGGGGCCCTGGTAGCCGATGGAGCGCAGCATGCGGAAGACGTCCTCCCAGGGGACGTCGCCGTGGCCGGCGGAGACGAAGTCCCAGCCGCGCCGCGGGTCACCCCAGGGCAGGTGGGAGCCGAGGCGGCCGTTGCGGCCGTCGAGGCGCTTGCGGGCTTCCTTGCAGTCGACGTGGTAGATCCGGTCGCGGAAGTCCCACAGCAAACCGACCGGGTCGAGGTCCTGCCACACGAAGTGGGAGGGGTCGAAGTTCAGGCCGAACGCGGGCCGGTGGCCGACCGCTTCGAGGGCGCGCCGGGTGGTCCAGTAGTCGTAGGCGATCTCGCTGGGGTGGACCTCGTGCGCGAACCGTACGCCCTCGGCGTCGCAGACGTCCAGGATCGGGTTCCAGCGGTCGGCGAAGTCCTGGTAGCCGCGCTCGATCATCGCCTCGGGGGCGGGCGGGAACATCGCGACCAGGTGCCAGATCGCGGAGCCGGTGAAGCCGACGACGGTGTCGACGCCGAACGCGGCCGCGGCGCGCGCGGTGTCCTCGATCCGGGCGGCGGCCCGCTGCCGTACGCCCTCGGGGTCGCCGTCGCCCCACACCTCGGCCGGCAGGATCGCCCGGTGGCGTTCGTCGATGATGGCGTCGCACACGGCCTGTCCGACGAGGTGGTTGGAGATCGCCCAGCACCGCAGGCCGTACTTGTCGAGCAGGCCTTTCCTGGAGTCGATGTAGGACGGGTCGGTGAGGGCCTTGTCGACCTCGAAGTGGTCTCCCCAGCAGGCGAGTTCGAGACCGTCGTAGCCGAAGTCGCGGGCGAGGCGGCAGACCTCTTCGAGGGGCAGGTCGGCCCACTGGCCGGTGAACAGCGTGAACGGACGCGGCATGGCGGTGGCTTCTCCTCAGAGCCCGACGGGCGTGTAGACGGAGTTCTTCTCGGCGCTCTCCTCCACGGCCGCGAGCACGCGCTGCACCTGCAGCCCGTCGGCGAAGGAGGGCTCGGGGCGGTGGCCGTCGGCGACCGCGTGGACGAGGTCGCGGGCCTGGTGGACGAAGGTGTGCTCGTATCCGAGGCCGTGGCCGGGCGGCCACCAGGCGTGGAGGTAGGGGTGGTCGGGTTCGGTGACGAGGATGCGGCGGAAGCCGGCCTGTACGCCGGGTTCTGTTCCGTCGTGGAACCAGAGCTCGTTGAGCCGCTCCAGGTCGAAGCAGAGCGAGCCGTGTTCCCCGTTCAGCTCGATGCGCAGGGCGTTCTTGCGGCCGGTGGCGTACCGGGTGGCCTCGAAGGAGGCGAGGGCGCCGGAGGTGAAGCGGCCGGTGAACAGGGCCGCGTCGTCGACGGTGACCGTGCCGGTGCGGGCGGCGGCGGTCCCGGCGGACAGGCCCTGGACCGGCCCCGCGGGCAGCGGGCGCTCCCGCACGAAGGTCTCCGTCAGCGCGGACACCCCGGCCAGGTGCTCCCCCGCGACGTACTGGGCGAGGTCCACGATGTGCGCGCCGAGGTCGCCGAGCGAGCCGGAGCCCGCCTGCTCCTTGCGCAGCCGCCAGGTCAGCGGGAACGCGGGGTCCACCAGCCAGTCCTGGAGATACGTCACCCGCACGTGCCGCAGGGTGCCGAGCCGGCCGTCCGCGACCATGCGGCGGGCCAGCGCGGTCGCCGGGACCCGGCGGTAGTTGAAGCCGACCATCGCCACCAGACCGCGCGCCTCGGCGTGCCGCGCCGCGCGGACCATCGCCTCGGCCTCGGCGACGGTGTTGGCGAGGGGCTTCTCGCACAGCACGTGCTTGCCCGCGGCGAGCGCGGCCAGCGCGATCTCGGCGTGGCTGTCGCCGGGGGTGCAGATGTCGACGAGGTCGATGTCGTCACGCTCGACGAGCTCCCGCCAGTCGGTGACGGCCGCCGCCCATCCGTGCCGGTCGGCCGCCGCGCGCACCGCGGTGGCGTCACGGCCGCAGATCACGGCCAGCTCCGGGCGGCGGGGCAGGTCGAACACCCGGTCCACGGTGCGCCAGCCCTGGGAGTGGGCGGCGCCCATGAAGGCGTAGCCGACCATCCCGACGCGCAGCGGCGGTCTGTCCCGGCCCGGTGAGCCGGCCGGGCTCGTCGGGCTCTGGGTCCCGTCTGACTGCTGCGGCTGTGCCATGGGGTAAGTCCTCCGTCCTCGTCGTGACGACGTCGTGGCGGTGCGGTGGGGGGTGCGGGGTGTGCGACCTGCCGTGCGGCGCACCCGGCGGGGCGGGCGACCCAGCCTTGCGGCGCGCCCGGCGGGGTGGGCGACCCAGCCTTGCGGCGCGCCCGGCGGGGTGGGCGACCCAGCCTTGCGGCGCGCCCGGCGGGTCGAGGCCGGCCGAGTGCGCTGTCAGCGGAAGCCGACGGGCATGTACTGGTCGACGTTGGTCTTGTCGACGACGGCCGAGTAGAGCGTGATCGACGCCGGGATCTCGTACTCGGCGAGGCCGCCGACGCCCTTGCCCTGGCCGAGGGCGCGGGCGAGGTCGATGGCGGAGGCGGCCATGGTGGGCGGGTAGAGCACCGTCGCCTTGAGCACGCCGTTGTCCTGCTTGATGGCCTGGAAGGCGGACAGGGCGCCTGCGCCGCCGACCATCAGGAAGTCGTCGCGTCCGGCCTGCTCGATGGCGCGCAGCGCGCCGACGCCCTGGTCGTCGTCGTGGTTCCACAGTGCGTCGAAGCCCGACTGGGCCTGGAGCAGCTGCGCCATCTTGGCCTGGCCGGACTCCACGGTGAACTCCGCCGCCTGGCGGGCGACCTTGCGGATGTTGGGGTAGTTCTTCAGCGCGTCGTCGAAGCCCTGGGTGCGCTGCTTGGTCAGCTCCAGGTTGTCCAGGCCCGCGAGCTCGACGACCTTGGCGCCGGGCTTGTCCTTGAGCTTCTCGCCGATGTAGTGCCCGGCGTTCAGGCCCATGCCGTAGTTGTCGCCGCCGATCCAGCAGCGGTAGGCCTGCGGGGTGTTGAAGACACGGTCGAGGTTGACCACGGGGATGCCGTCGCGCATCGCCTTCAGGCCGACCTGGGTGAGGGCCTTGCCGTCGGCGGGCAGTACCACCAGCACGTCGACCTTCTTGTTGATGAGGGTCTCGATCTGGCCGATCTGCTGGGCGGTGTCGTTGGAGCCCTCGGTGATCTCCAGGGTGACGTCGGAGTACTTCTTGGCGCGGGACTTGGCGTTGTCGTTGATGGCGTTGAGCCAGCCGTGGTCGGCCTGCGGTCCGGCGAAGCCGATGGTGACGTGCTTGCCGGGCTTGTCGTCGGCGGCCGGCCGGTCGTCCGCGGCCGGCGCGGCGTCCTTCGGCTCGTTGCTGGTGCAAGCCGTGAGGAGGGCTCCGGCGGAGACGGCGGCGGATCCGAAGAGCAGTCCTCTGCGGGTGGGCAGCTGGGGCATGGCGGGGAACCCTTTCCTCAGGTCGTGCTTGCGGTACGGCGCTGGACCAGCACGGCGGCGACGATGATCGCGCCCTTGGCGATCTGCTGGACGTCGCTCTGCAGGTTGTTCAGGGCGAAGATGTCGGTGATCGTGGTGAAGACCAGGACGCCGAGCACGGACCCGGTGATGGTGCCGCGTCCCCCGGTCAGCAGGGTCCCGCCGATGATCGCGGCGGCGATGGCGTCGAGTTCGTAGAGGTTGCCGTTGGTGTTCTGGCCGGAGCCGGACAGGACGATCAGCAGGAACGCGGCGATGCCGCAGCACAGCCCGGACAGCAGGTACAGGTACAGCCGCTGGCGCCGCACGTCGATGCCGGCGAGCCGGGCGGCCTCGGCGTTGCCGCCGACGGCGACGGTGCGCCGGCCGAAGGTGGTGCGGTTCAGCAGCAGCCAGCCGAGGACCGTCACGAGTGCGAAGATCAGCACGAGCGGCGGGATCCCGAGGAGGTAGGAGTCGCGTTCGCCGAGGCTCAGCACGCTGTCGACGCCGACGATCTGCGTCTTGCCGTCGGTGATCTGCAGGGCGAGGCCCCGGGCCGAGGCCAGCATGGCGAGGGTGGCGATGAACGGGACCATCCCGCCGTACGCGATGAGCAGGCCGTTGACCAGGCCGCAGCCGAGGCCGACGACCATCGCGGTGAACAGGATGCCGGCGAAGCCGAACTCCTGGGTGGCCAGCGTCGTCGCCCACACCGAGGCGAGCGCGACGATCGCGCCGACGGAGAGGTCGATGCCGCCGGAGGTGATGACGAAGGTCATGCCGACGGTGACGACACCGATCACCGAGGCCTGGGTCAGGACGAGTTGGAGGTTGCGGGTGTCGAGGAACTCGTCGGGCTTGGTGACACCGCCGATGACCACGAGCACGGCGAGCACGCCGAGCAGGGACAGGGTGCGGACGTCGGCGCGGGCCACGAGGGTGCGCCAGGCGGGGAGGCGGACCTGCGGCACCTTTCCGGTGCCGTCCCGCGGCGGGGACACGTGCTGCGTCATGACGCCGGGCTTCCTTCCATGACGAGGTCGAGGACGCGGTGTTCGTCGAGCTGCCGGGCCGGCGCGGTGTGCACCACCCGGCCCTCGCGCAGCACCAGGACGCGGTCGGCGAGGCCGAGCACCTCCGGCACCTCGCTGGAGACGAGGAGCACCGCGAGGCCCTCGTCGGCGAGGCGCCGTACCACCGCGTACAGTTCGGCGCGGGCGCCGACGTCGACACCGCGGGTGGGTTCGTCGAGCAGCAGGACCCGGCAGCCGCGCAGCAGCCAGCGGGCCAGGACCGCCTTTTGCTGGTTGCCGCCGGACAGGGTGCGCACGGGCACGGACGGGTTGTCGGGCCGCAGGGACAGCTCGCGCACGGCGGCGCGGGCGGCGCCCGTCTCGGCCCCGCGGTCGATCCAGCCGCCCCGGGAGAACCGGGACAGCGAGGAGACGGAGACGTTGCGGGTGACGGACTCCAGCATCAGCAGCGCCTGTGCCTTGCGCTCCTCGGGCGCGAGGCCGAGCCCGGCACGGACGGCGGCGCGGACGCTGCCGGGCCGCAACGGAGTTCCGTCAACGATGACCTGACCGGCCGTCGGCTTGCGGGCGCCGTAGATCGTCTCCAGGATCTCCGAGCGTCCGGAGCCGACGAGCCCGGCGAGTCCGACGATCTCCCCGGCGTGCACATCGAGGTCGAGCGGCGCGAACTCGCCGTCCCGGGCGAGGCCGCGCACCTGGAGGACCGGGGTGCCCGCGGGCGGCCCGGCCGGCCGCTCGGGGAAGACGTACTCCATGGTCCGGCCGGTCATCAGGGCGACGACGTCACGGGTCGGGGTCGTCTGCGCGGGCAGTCCGCCCGCGACCGCGCGGCCGTCCTTCAGCACGGTGACGCGGTCGCCGATGCGGCGGATCTCCTCCAGCCGGTGCGAGATGTAGACGACGGCGACCCCGTCGGCGGTGAGATCGGCGACGATCCGGAAGAGGTTGTCCACCTCGTCGGGGTCGAGGGCGGCGGACGGCTCGTCCATCACGATCAGCCGTACGTCGTGGGACAGCGCCCGGGCCATGGAGACGATCTGCTGCTGTGCCGCGGACAAGTCCCCGACCAGTCGCCCCGGTTCGATCTCGGGATGGCCGAGCCGCTTGAGCAGCGCGGCGGTCGACTCCTTCGCGGCCTTGCGCCGTACGACGAAGCCGGCGGCGGTGGGCTCGTGGCCGAGGTGGACGTTCTCGGCCACGGACAGGTGCTCCACCAGGTCGAGTTCCTGGTAGATCGTGGCGATGCCCAGGCGCATCGCGGCGATCGGGGAGCGCAGGGCGACCGGCTCGCCGCGCCAGCGGATGGTGCCGGTGTCCGGCTGGTGGGCTCCGGCGAGGACCTTGATGAGGGTGGACTTGCCGGCGCCGTTCTGGCCGAGCAGACAGTGCACTTCGCCGGCCTGGACGTCGAGGTCGACGCCGTCGAGGGCCCGGACTCCGGGGAACGACTTGGTGATGCCGGACATGCTGAGCAGCGGTGGTTGTGGTGCCATGCGGATTCCCCTCGGCGGGCGGTGCGGGCCGGGTCAGGGCGGTTCAGGGCAGGGCGGAGCGGGGTGAACGGTTCTTCCGGGCACGGCTGGGCCGGGTGAGCGGTTCCGGGCAGGGCCGGGCCGGGCGGTGGGGCGGTTGCGGGCAGGGCGGAGCTGGATGGGGCTGTTCCGGGCAGGGCGGAGCGGTGAGCTGTGCTGGTACGCCGGTGTGGGGCCGGACGTGACGCGGTGGCGGAGCCGGCGGCTACGCCGGTGAGAACAGGTGGTCGCTGATCAGCCGGGCCGCGCCGATGACTCCGGCGACGGGTCCCAGCTCCCCCAGGACGATGGGCAGGTTGCCGGTCGCCAGCGGCAGCGACTGGCGGTAGACCTGGGTGCGGATCGCGGCGAGCAGGGTGTGACCGAGTCCGGTCACCCCGCCGCCGATCACCACCAGGCCCGGGTTGAAGAAGCTGACCAGGCCGGCGATGACCTGCCCGGTGCGGGTGCCGCCCTCCCGGATGAGGTCGAGGGAGGTGGCGTCGCCGGCCGACGCGGCCGCGGCGACGTCGGCGGCGGTGAGCGTGCCGCCCGTCTCCAGCCGGGACGCCAGTTCCGGCGACAGCCCCTGGCGGGCGGCCTCGGTGGCGTCGCGGGCCAGGGCGGCACCGCTGAAGTGGGCCTCCAGGCAACCCCGGTTGCCGCAGGCACACGGACGGCCGTCGGGCACGGCCTGGATGTGGCCGATGTCGCCCGCGCTGCCGGTCACCCCGCGGTGGACGCCGCCGCCCACCACGATGCCGCAGCCGATGCCGGTGCCGATCTTGACGCAGAGGAAGTCGCCCACGGAGCGTGCGACGCCCGCGTGCATCTCCCCCATCGCCATCAGGTTCACGTCGTTGTCGACCATGACGGGGCAGCCCAGTTCCTGGCTGAGCGCCTCCCGCACGGGGAAGCCGTCCCAGCCCGGCATGATCGGCGGTGCCACCGGCACGCCCTCCGGGAAGCGGACCGGGCCCGGGACGCCGATGCCGGCGCCGTCGTAGCCCTCCGCGAGCCCGGAGTCGCGCAACTTCGCGGCCATGGAGAGCACGTGCTCGAAGACCGCGACCGGCCCTTCGCGCACGTCCATGGGCTGGTTGAGGTGGCCCAGGACCTCCAGCTCGGCGTTGGTGACGGCGACGTCGATCGAGGTCGCGCCGATGTCGACGCCGAGGAAGCGCAACTGCGGATTGAGCCGGACGTTGTGCGAACGGCGTCCGCCGCGCGAGGCGGCGAGTCCGTCGGCCACGACCAGGCCCGTCTGCAGCAGCCGGTCGACCTCCACGGCGAGCTTGGACCGCGACAGGTCGATCTGATCGCCCAGCTGCGCACGGGAGTTGGGTCCTCCGTCGCGCAGCAGCTTCAGCAGCTGAGCCTGATGCGTGTTACCGGGTCGTGCGGTCATGCGCCTCACGTGCCCCTCCCCGCCTCACATCGGCCACCGTCGTCGGGCTTTCGAGGGGAACGTAGCAGTGACTGTTGAATGTGGGAAGAAGTCGCGCACGGATTCCCGCAGACTTCTTCCACTGACAGGACAAAGACCCGTGACCCCAACTGGCTTACACCCACGGCCCTTTACGATCGGCGGCACACCGATCACCTGGGGGAACACGTGGACACCGCACCGCCGCAGCCGGGCCGCAGAGTCACCACACTGGAGCTGTTCTTCGACCTCGTCTTCGTCTTCACGCTCACGCAGCTCACCGTGCTCCTCACCGGTGACCTGTCCTTCGCGACCGCCGGCCGGGTCGCCCTGATCCTCATGGTGCTGTTCTGGATGTACGGCGCCTACGCCTACCTGACGAACCAGGTTCCGCCCGACCGCCCCTCCCGCCGGCTGCTGCTGATGCTCGGCATGGGCGCGTTCCTGGTGTGCGCGCTGGCGATCCCGCGTGTCTTCGACGACACCGGGGTGGTGTTCGGACTGGGCTTCCTCGGGGTGGTCGTCGTGCACACCGCGCTCTACACCCGCAGCCACGGCCGGGACACCATCTGGTACGGCGTGCCGAACGCGCTGGCCGCCATGTCGGTGACCGCCGCGGGTCTGGTCGACGGCCTGGCGGCGGACGGGCTGTGGACGCTGGCGCTGGTGCTGCAGTTCGTCACCCCGCTGATGGCGGAGCACGGGCCGCGGCGCGCCGACGGCCGGTCGGCGGAGGCGCTGCGCACGCAGCTGGGCGCCTTGGACCCGGCGCACTTCGTGGAGCGGCACGGGCTGCTGCTGATCGTCGCGTTCGGGGAGTCGGTCATCGCGATCGGCATCGGCATCGGGGATCTGCCGCTCACCCCGGGCCTGGTGGGCGGCGCGTTCCTCGCCCTCGCGCTCGCGGTGGCGCTGTGGTGGACGTACTTCGTGCGCGACGAGGAGGCGGCCGAGGCGGCGTTCGCCGCGACCGAGGCACCGGCGCGCTGGCGGCGGGCGATGAACGCGTACTACTACGCCTTCCTGCCGATGCTGCTGGGCATCGCCTTCCTGGCCGCCGGGGTGAAGAAGGCGCTCGGCCACCTCACCGAACACGCTCAGGGCGGGCCCGCGCTGGCGCTCGCCGGCGGAGTCGCGCTGTTCCTCGCCGGGGACGCGGCGTTCCGGGCGGCCCTGTCGCTGCGGCCCGTGCGCTACCGGCTGTCGGCCGCTCCGGTGGCGCTCGTCGCTGCCCCGCTGGGCGTGCGCACCTCGGCGGCGGTCGAACTGACCTGCCTCGTCGCGGTGGTGGTGGCGATGCTGGCGGCCGAGGCCCGCTGGGCCACGGGCCGCACGACCCTCACCGAGGACGCCCCGGCGACCGCGTAGCGGTCACGGAGGATGTCCTGGCGGCCGCGTCGCGGCCGGCCGCCTGGGTCAGGACGCCGGCCGTTCGTGGTACGAGCGCCGGGTGTGCTCGGTGTGTTCGCGCATCAGCCGGGTGGCCCGGCTCTCGTCGCCGTCGGCGATGGCGGCGATCAGCGCGCGGTGCTCGATCCACGACTGCTGCCCGCGCCGGCGCGCCACCGGCGTGTAGTACCAGCGCACCCGGCGGTCCACCTGGGCGGCGAGGTCGGCGAGGACCGTGTTGCCGGCCAGCTCCATGATCGTGGCGTGGAAGCGCGCGTTGAGCGCGACGGCGGCGTCGACGTCGTCCGCGGCGACGGCCTCCTCGCCCTGCCCGCACAGCTCCTCGAGCCGGGCGACGCCGTCGCTGTCGGCGCTCGCGGCGGCGAGCCGGGCGGCCTCGGCCTCCAGGAGGGTGCGGACGGTGAGCAGCTGGTCGGCCTCCTCCTCCGTCGGCTCGTGCACGAACGCGCCCTGGGCGGGGCGCAGATCGACCCAGCCCTCGGTGTTGAGCCGCTGCAGCGCCTCGCGCACCGGCTGCCGGGAGACGCCGAGATGCCCGGCGAGTTCGCTCTCCACGAGGTGCTGACCGGGCCGCAGGGCGCGTGTGGTGATGAGTTCGAGCAAGGCCTCGTAGACGCGCTCGCGCAGCGGGCCGGGCCGCTCCAGTCGCGGCACCGCGCCCTGCGGCAGTCCGGTCGACAACATCGCTCCCCCTCGCGGGACTCGGTGGGACGGCACGCGCAGCAGACGATCAGTATCGATTGCCTTTCGTCTACAGTCTACGGCGCACAGCTCGCACCGCGGCGTACGGCCGCCGCAGACCCTCGGCCCCGGGGGAGCCGTCGGCGGCCGCCCCGCTCGCCTGCTCTCAGGGGCAGCGCACGACCTGCCCCGCGTACGAGAGGTTGCCGCCGAAGCCGAACAGGAGCACCGGGTCGCCGGTGGTGATCCGGCCCTGCTCGACCAGCTTGGACAGGGCCAGCGGAATGCTCGCGGCGGAGGTGTTGCCGGACTCGGTCACATCCCGGGCGACGACGGCGTTCGTGGCGCCGATGCGCTGGGCGAGGGGTTCGATGATGCGCAGGTTGGCCTGGTGGAGCACGACGGCGGCGAGGTCCTGCGGGGCGATGCCGGCGCGTTCGCAGGCCTGCCGGGCCAGCGGCGGCAGCTGGGTCGTCGCCCACCGGTAGACGGACTGGCCCTCCTGCGCGAACCGGGCCGGCTGGCCCTCGATGCGCACGGCGTGCCCCATCTCCGGCACCGACCCCCACAGCACCGGGCCGATCCCCGGCTCCTCGCCGTCGGCGCACGCCTCGACCACCGCGGCCCCGGCGCCGTCGCCGACCAGGACGCAGGTGCTGCGGTCGCTCCAGTCGGTGACGTCGGACATCTTGTCCGCGCCGATGACCAGGGCCCGACGGGCGGCACCGGCGCGGACGGTGTGATCGGCGGTGGCCAGCGCGTGGGTGAACCCGGCGCACACCACGTTGACGTCCATCGCGGCAGGACCCGGGATGCCGAGCCGGGCGGCGACCCGGGCGGCGGTGTTCGGGGAGCGGTCGATCGCGGTGGAGGTGGCGACCAGGACGAGGTCGATGTCGCCCGGCGTGAGGCCGGCCGCGGCGAGCGCCTTGGCGGCGGCGTGCGCGGCGAGTTCGTCGACGGGCTCGTCGGGCCCGGCGATGTGCCGCGTCCGGATGCCGACCCGGCTCCTGATCCACTCGTCGCTGGTGTCGACCAGCCCGGCGAGGTCCTCGTTGGTGAGGACCTTGGCGGGCTGGTAGTGGCCGACGGCGGTGATCCGTGAGCCGTTCATCTGGAGGGTCCCCCTCGTTGCCTGGACAGCGGATCCCCCAGTCTGATCAGTGACTCACGGGTACCAGGGCAGGCGAAGCGACAGGAATCGGGCGCGGGTGTTGTCGGCTTCCCTCAGAGGACGAGCCACCCGGCGAGCCGGGGCTGCGTACACCCTTGTCGACCCGCTCTCCATACTGTAGACAATATTTCGTCGACAGGATGCGCCGCCCGGGCGCCGGAGCCCTCCGGCGTCCGGCTGCGCGGTGCCGACGTGCCTCGGTTGTCGGCCGCTTCCCCTTCTCCCCGGCCGCTCCCCCTGTCCGCCCTGCTCACCACCCTCCGCGGTATCCCTCGAACCGAACGGAGTGTCCCTGTGAAAGTCGCAGTTCTCGGCGCCGGAGCCATCGGTGCCTACGTCGGCGCCGCCCTGCACCGCGCGGGCGCCGATGTGCATCTCGTCGCCCGCGGACCGCACCTCGCGGCCATGAGGCAGCACGGTGTCCGGGTGCGCAGCCCGCGCGGCGACTTCACCGCCCGCGCCCACGCCACCGACGACCCGGCCGAGATCGGCCCGGCCGACTACGTCTTCCTCGGCCTGAAGGCCAACTCCTACGCGGCGTGCGGACCGCTGATCAAGCCGCTGCTGCACGAGAGCACGGCGGTCGTCGCCGCCCAGAACGGCATCCCCTGGTGGTACTTCCACCGGCACGGCGGCCCGCACGACGGCCGCCGCGTCGAGAGCGTGGACCCCGGCGGCGCGGTCAGTGCGGTGCTCGCGCCCGAACGGGCCGTCGGCTGCGTCGTCTACGCGGCCACCGAGCTCGAGGCCCCCGGCGTCGTACGGCACCTGGAGGGCACGCGGTTCTCGGTCGGCGAGCCCGATCGAAGCCTCTCGGACCGCTGTGTCCGCTTCAGCGAGGCGATGCGGGCCGGCGGCCTGAAATGCCCCGTCGAGCCGGACCTGCGGAGCGACATCTGGGTCAAGCTGCTCGGCAACATCTCCTTCAACCCGATCAGCGCCCTCTCCCGGGCGACCATGGCGCAGATGTGCCGGCACGGCGGCACCCGCCGGGTCATCGAGATCATGATGAACGAGACCCTCGCCGTCGCCCGCGCCCTGGGCTGCGAGCCCGGCGTCTCGGTCGAGCGCCGTCTGGCCGGCGCCGAACGGGTCGGTGAGCACCGCACCTCCACGCTCCAGGACCTCGAACGCGGCAAGCCGCTCGAGCTCGACGTGCTGCTCGCGGCCGTCGTCGAACTCGCGGAGATCACCGGTGTGCCGGTGCCCACCCTGCGCACCGTGCACGCCCTGTCGGACCTGCTCGCGCTGAGGAGCGCCGCATGAGGAAGCGTCAGCCGAAGACCCGCACCGGCGGGCAGCCGAAGACCTACACCCGTCTCACCCACCCGCTGGTCCGCGATTCCCGCGACGAGCCGCTGCGCCGGGCGAGCTGGGCGGAGGCCCTGGACCGCACCGCACGCTCACTGGCCCGCAACCGGGGGGCGTTCGGCCTGTTCTCCTGCTCCCGCGCCACCAATGAGATGAACTTCGTGGCGCAGAAGTTCGCCCGGGTCGTGATGGGCACGAACAACGTCGACTCCTGCAACCGCACCTGCCACGCGCCCAGCGTCGCCGGGCTGTCGGCCGCGTTCGGCTCCGGCGGCGGCACGTCGTCGTACGCGGAGGTCGAGCACACCGACGTCATCGTGATGTGGGGCTCCAACGCCCGCTTCGCACACCCGATCTTCTTCCAGCACGTGCTGAAGGGCATCCGCAACGGCGCCCGGATGTACGCCGTCGACCCGCGCCGCACCTCCACCGCCGAGTGGGCGGAGAGCTGGCTCGGCCTGAACGTCGGCACCGACATCGCGATGGCCCACGCGATCGGCCGGGAGATCATCCACGCGGGGCTGACGAACACGGCGTTCGTGGAGCGGGCGACGACCGGCTTCGAGGAGTACCGGGCGCTCGTCGAGCCGTGGACGCCGTCCCTCGCCGAGAAGGTGACCGGGGTGCCGGCCCGCGCGATCCGGGAGCTGGCCCATGCCTACGCCCGCGCCGAGCGCGCCCAGTTGTGCTGGACCCTCGGCATCACCGAGCACCACAACGGCACCGACAACGTGCGCGCCCTGATCAACCTGGCCCTGCTGACGGGGCACGTCGGCCGCTACGGCTCCGGACTGCAACCGCTGCGCGGGCAGAACAACGTGCAGGGCGGCGGCGACATGGGCGCCATCCCCAACCGGCTGCCCGGCTTCCAGGACCTCCTCGACGCCGACGTCCGGCTGAAGTTCGAGTCGGCCTGGGACACCGCGCTCGACCCCCACTACGGGATGACCCTGACCGAGATGTTCGAGGCGATGGAGGACGGCTCCCTGCGGGCCGTGTACTGCATCGGCGAGAACCCGGCCCAGTCCGAGGCGGACAGCGAGCAGGCGGTGCGGCGGCTGAAGGAACTGGACTTCCTCGTGGTGCAGGACATCTTCCTGACCAGGACCGCCGAGCTCGCGGACGTCGTGCTGCCCGCGACCGCCGGCTGGGCGGAGACCGAGGGCACCACCACCAACAGCGAACGCCGGGTGCAGCGCGTGCGGCACGCGGTCACCCCGCCCGGTGAGGCCCGCGAGGACATCGACATCCTCTGCGACCTCGCGTCCCGCCTCGGCCGCCCCTTCGCGTACGCCGACGCCGAGGCCGTGTGGAACGAGCTGCGCGCGCTGTCCCCGGACCACCACGGCATGACGTACGCGCGACTGGAGGAGCACCAGGGCATCCAGTGGCCCTGCCCGAGCACCGACCGCCTCGAACCGCCCTATCTGCACGGGCGGTTGTGGGAGAAGGACCCGCAGGCCAGGGGAAGGCCGGCGCCGTTCGGGATCGTGCAGCACGACCCGCCGGTCGACCTCACCGACGAGAGCTACCCCCTTCGGCTCACCACCGGAAGGCGGCTCGACTCCTACAACACCGGTGTGCAGAGCGGCGGTTTCCCCTCCCCGCTCCGGCGCGGCGAGTCGATCGAGCTGAGCCCCGAGGACGCCGAGCGGTACGGGGTGGCGGCCGGTGAGCGGGTGCAGGTGACCTCGCGGCGCGGCTCGGTGGTGGCCCCGGTCCGGGTCGACCCGGCGCTGCGGCCGGGGCTCGCCTTCATGACGTTCCACTTTCCCGACGAGGTCGACACCAACCGGCTGACGATCGAGGCGAACTGCCCGATCGCCGGGACGGCGGAGTTCAAGGCGTCGGCGATCCGCATCGAGAAGCTTCCGGTCGTGACCTACGTGAGGTGAGCACGCGTGGACCTGCACTTCGGCGACAGCGAACCGACGGACGACGAACGCGCCGCGGTGGACGCCCTGCTGGGGCCCCCGGAGTCCGCCTGGGAGGGCGCCGGCCGCTCGGCGGCGGACCTGCGCTGGGCACGGGGCGGGCGTGCGGCCCGGGACCGCCGCGACCTGCTGCTGCCGGGTCTGCACGCTCTCAACGACCGCACCGGCTGGATCAGTCCGGGCGGCCTGGGCTATCTGTGCCGCCGGCTGACCGTGCCCCCGGCCGAGGCGTACGGCGTGGCCACGTTCTACGCGATGTTCTCGCTGCGGCCCCGGCCCGCGACCGTGCTGCACGTGTGCACCGACCTGGCCTGCGCGGCGGCCGGCGCTCAGGAGCTGTGCGCCGGTGTGGAGTCCCGGCTCGGCCCGGGCAGCGGCGTGCACGTCGAACGCGGCCCCTGTCTCGGCCTGTGCGAACGCGCCCCGGCCGCCCTCGCGATCCGGGCCGGCGACCCGGTGCGTACGGCGGTGGCGGCCCCGGCGACCGCCGACGCCGCCCGGCTCGCGGCGACCGCACCGGACTCCGCGCCCGGGGAGCCGGGTGCCGTCGACGCCGTACCGCAGGCGGGTGACGACGCTCTGGTCCTGCTGCGCCGGGTCGGTGCCGTCGATCCCGAATCCCTCGACGACTACCGCGCCCACGGCGGCTACACGGCCCTGCGCCGCGCCTTCGCGCTCGGCCCGGCCGGGGTGATCCGCGAGGTCACCGACGCGGGTCTGCTCGGGCGCGGCGGCGCCGCCTTCCCCACGGGCCGCAAGTGGCAGGCCACGGCGTCCCAGCCCGACCATCCGCACTACCTGGTGTGCAACGCGGACGAGTCCGAACCGGGCACCTTCAAGGACCGGGTGCTGCTGGAGGGCGATCCGTTCGCGCTGGTGGAGGCGATGACGATCGCGGCGTACGCGACCGGCGCGCACCGCGGGTACCTGTATCTGCGCGGCGAGTACCCGCGCGCCCTGAGGCGCGTGGAACACGCCGTCGCGCAGGCCCGCGCCCGGGGTCTGCTCGGCGACGACGTCCTCGGCCAGGGCTACGCCTTCGACATCGAGATCCGGCGCGGCGCGGGCGCCTACATCTGCGGTGAGGAGACCGCGCTGTTCAACTCGATCGAGGGCCGCCGCGGCGAGCCGCGCTCCAAGCCGCCGTTCCCGGTGGTGAAGGGCCTGTTCGGCAAGCCGACGGTGGAGAACAACGTCGAGACGCTGGTGAACGTCCTGCCGATCCTCACCCTGGGCGCCCGGGCGTACGCGGCGATCGGCACCGAAGGCTCCACCGGCCCGAAGCTGTACTGCGTGTCCGGCGTCGTGGCCCGGCCCGGCGTGTACGAACTGCCCTTCGGCGCCACGCTCGGTGAGCTGCTGGACCTGGCCGGGGCGGGCGAGGGGCTGCGGGCGGTGCTGCTCGGCGGCGCGGCGGGCGGTTTCGTGCGGGACGACGAGCGGGACATCCCGCTCACCTTCGAGGGCACGCGTGCCGCCGGCACCACACTCGGGTCGGGCGTGGTCATGGCGTTCGACGACAGGGTGCCGCTGCCCCGGCTGCTGCTGCGCATCGCGGAGTTCTTCCGCGACGAGTCGTGCGGACAGTGCGTGCCGTGCCGGGTCGGCACCGTGCGCCAGCAGGAGGCGCTGACCCGGCTGCTGGAGCGCCGGGGCACGGCGGCCGCCGACGACATCGCGCTGCTGCGGGAGGTCGGCCGCGCGATGCGGGACGCCTCGATCTGCGGTCTCGGGCAGACCGCGTGGAACGCCGTGGAATCCGCCATCGACCGTCTGGGGGCCTACGCATGACCGCGATACCGCTCGGAGTGCCGCGCCGGCTGGTGGAGTGCACGGTCGACGGTCAGGAGGCGCGGGTGCCCGAGGGCGCGACGGTCCTCGACGCCTGCCGCGCCGCCGGGCAGGACGTGCCGACCCTGTGCCACGGCGACACGCTCACCCCGAAGAACGCCTGCCGGGTGTGCGTGGTGGAGGTGGCGGGGGCGCGCACCCTGGTGCCGGCCTGCTCACGGGCGGCGGAGCCCGGCATGGAGGTCCGCACCGACACCGAACGCGCCCGGCACAGCCGCAAGGTCGTCCTGGAACTGCTGGCCTCCTCGGCCGATCTGTCGACCACGCCGGGGGCGGCGGAGTGGATCGCTCGGTACGGCGCCGAACCGGACCGCTTCGGCCCGGACGCGGCGCGGCCGAACGAGGAGCCGAAGGTCGACAACGACCTCTACGTGCGCGACTACGACAAGTGCATCCTGTGCTACAAGTGCGTCGACGCATGCGGTGAGCAGTGGCAGAACACCTTCGCGATCTCCGTCGCCGGCCGTGGCTTCGACGCGCGGATCGCCGTCGAGCACGACGCGCCGCTGCCCGACTCGGCGTGTGTGTACTGCGGCAACTGCATCGAGGTGTGTCCGACGGGGGCGCTGTCGTTCAGGTCGGAGTTCGACATGCGGGCCGCCGGGACCTGGGACGAGGCGCGGCAGAGCGAGACGACGACGGTGTGCGCGTACTGCGGGGTGGGCTGCAACCTGACCTTGCATGTGCAGGACAATGAGATCGTGAAGGTCACCTCTCCGCACGACAACCCGGTGACCCATGGCAACCTCTGCATCAAGGGGCGCTTCGGCTACCAGCACGTACAGAACCGGGACCGACCGGGACGGATGGGGACATGGGACGAGTGACGGAACGACGCAAGGTGATCCGCGTACGGGACGGAGCGGTGTCCGCCCGCCCGGACACGCTCGTCGCCGAGGAACCCCTGGAGATCCGGCTCGACGGCAAGCCCCTCGCCATCACCATGCGCACCCCCGGTGACGACTTCGCGCTGGCGGCGGGGTTCCTGGTCAGCGAGGGCGTCCTGGCGGAGGCGTCCGACCTGCTCAACATCGTGTACTGCGCGGGCGCCACGGCGGACGGTTCCAACACCTACAACGTCGTCGACGTCCACACCGCCCCGCACGTGGCCGCCCCGGACATCACCCTGGAGCGCAACGTCTACACGACGTCGTCCTGCGGTCTGTGCGGCAAGGCCAGCCTGGACGCCGTGCGCACCACGGCCCGCTGGCCCATCGCCGACACACCCCCGCTGCGGGTGACGCCGGAGCTGCTGGCGGGCCTGCCCGACCGGCTGCGCGCCGCCCAGCGGGTGTTCGACCGCACCGGCGGTCTGCACGCGGCCGCGCTGTTCTCGGAGGACGGTGACCTGCTGGACGTCCGCGAGGACGTGGGCCGGCACAACGCGGTGGACAAGCTGGTCGGGCGGGCCCTGCAGAACGGGGACCTGCCCCTGTCCCGCACGATCCTGCTGGTGTCCGGGCGCGCCTCGTTCGAGCTGGCGCAGAAGGCGGTGATGGCGGGCATCCCGGTGCTGGCGGCGGTGTCGGCGCCGTCGTCGCTGGCGGTGGACCTGGCGGCGGAGGCGGGCCTGACCCTGGTGGGCTTCCTGCGCGGCGCCTCCATGAACGTGTACGCGGGCGAGGACCGCATGGCCCTGAAGGCCACGGCCGGCGAGGGCTGACGTCCTGCCCGCGACACGACGGCGGGGCTCCGCCCGGCGGGGAGCGCCCCCTGCGCCGGCGGGGCCCCGCCTCAGCTCTCCCCGGTTGTTCCGCTGACGCGGACCAGCATCTCCACGAACCGCTCCCGCTCCTGCGCCGGCAGCGGCGCCAGCAGTTCGGCGTTGGCCGCGCGGGCCGCCTCCTCGCACCGCTGAAGCATCCGCTCCCCCTCCGGCGTGAGCCGTACGGCGTTCTTGCGGCGGTCCTTCGGGTCCGGTTCGCGCCGGACCAGGGAGGCGGACTGGAGGTCGTTGAGGACGCCGACCAGGTCCTTGGGGTCGAGGCCGACACTGCGGCCGAGGTCGGCCTGAGCGACCGGTGCGAGGTCGCGGACGGCGGAGAGCACCACGTGGTGCCACATCTTCATGCCCTGCGTGGCGAGCGCCTCGGCGACCAGGGCACGCCCGCGTGCGGCGGCGCGCCCGAGCAGCCAGCTGGGCAGGGAGCGGATCGCGGGCAGCGGTGCTTCGGCCATGCGCACACCCTATCCGGAAAACATTGGTCTCCCCAACGAATAACCATTGGACTTCCCCATGACATGCCCTATCGTTGGGACTCCCAACGAATTCATGGGCATGCCCCACGATCCCCGGAGGTCCACCATGCGCCGCATCCGATACGACCGCCCGGCCGGCCCCCTCTTCCTCGAGGAGACCCCCGTCCCGGAGCCCGGCCCCGGCGAACTGCTCGTGCGCTGCGAGGCGATCGGCGTCACCCTCCCCGTCGTGCGCAAGGTCACCGAGGCGGCGCAGCCCATCGCGCTCGGCGGCGAGATCGCCGGTGAGGTCGTGGCCGTCGGCGAGGGCGTGACCCGCTGGACGCCCGGCGACCGGGTGACCGGGCTGTGCTTCGGCCACGGCTACGCCGACTTCGCGCTGCTGCAGGACGCGATGGCCTCACCCGTGCCGGACACGGCCTCCGCCGTCGACGCCGTCGCCCTCGTGCGCAGCGGCCTCGTCGCCTACGGCGCCCTGGACGCGGCCCGCCCCGAGCCCGGCGAGACGGCGCTGGTCACGGCCGCCGCGAGCGGTGTCGGTCAGCTGGCCGTGCAGCTGGCCCGGATACGCGGCGCGGCCCGGGTGACCGGCGCCGTCTCCGACCCGGCCAAGGCCGGCTTCGTGCGCGCGCTCGGCGCCGACGAGGTCGTGGTGTACGGCGACGACCGCTGGGGCGAACCGGCCGACTACGCACTGGACGCCGTCGGCGGCGAGCTGCTCACCCCGACCCTCGCCGCGCTCGCCCCCGGCGGCCGGCTGGTGGCGTACAGCTCGGGCGGCGGGACCGTCCAGGCGTACGACCTGCTGGTGGGCGCGAAATCCGTCATCGGGTTCCAGATGGCCCGCATCGCCCGGGGTCGGCCGGCACTCTACGAGCAGTGGCGGGCGGAGCTGTGGCGGCTGTTCACGGACGGCTCGCTGAAGCCCGCCGTGCACGGGGAGTTCGCGCTCACCGACGCCGGGAAGGCGCACGAGGTGATTGAGAACCGGGCGAATCTGGGCAAAGTCATTCTGATCCCATGATCCACTCAGCCCGTCCGGGAGACGACGTCCGCCATGCCCCCATGCCGCCGTACCCGCCTCGGCCTCGTCACGGCCGCCGTCTGCACGGTGGCCGTTCCGCTGGTCGCGGCACCCTCGCCCGCGCAGGGCCTCACCCGGCCGGCGTTCGCTCAGCAGGTCCTCTTCCGGGCGGCCGGCGATTCCCCCTACGCCTGCTTCCGCATCCCGGCGCTCGTGCGGACGAACGCCGGCACCCTGCTCGCCTTCGCCGAGGCCCGGGCACACACCTGCGGGGACGCCGGTGACATCGACATCGTCGTCCGGCGCTCCACCGACGGCGGACGCAGCTGGGGGCCCCTGACGGTCGTCAACGACGGCGGCGGCGACACGCACGGCAACCCGGCACCCGTCGTCGACCGCACCACCGGCCGCGTCCTGCTCGCCGAGACCTACAACACCGGCCGCGCCGACGCCCGCGGCTGCGCCGCCCCCTGCGAGCGCACCCCGCACCTTCAGTACAGCGACGACGACGGCCGGACCTGGTCGGCGCCGCGCGCCCTCGGCACCGAGGTCCGGCCGGCGCACTGGAACTCCTGGTACGCCACCGGCCCCGGGCACGGCATCCAGCTCACCCGGGGCGCGCACGCCGGCCGGCTCGTGATCGGCGTCAACGCCGAGAGCTGGGCGGGCGGCCGGATCACCGCCAACCAGGCCGCGCTGATCGTCAGCGACGACCACGGCGCCCACTGGCGGCTGGGCGCCACCGGCACCTGGCCCGTGGCCGCCGACGGCACCTTCCGGCAGAAGCCCTCGGAGCTGAGCCCGGCCCAGCGCACGGACGGTGCGCTGCTGGTCAGCGGCCGGGAACAGGACGGCACCGACCTCGGCCACCGCACCCAGGCCGTCAGCCGGGACGGCGGCGACCGCTTCACCTCCCCCTTCCGGGCCCTGCCCGACCTGTACGCGCCGCAGGTCCAGGGATCCGTGCTGCGGCTGGGCGACCGCCTCCTGCTGGCCTGCCCCGGCGACCCCGACCGCCGCCGCACCCTGCTGATCCGCTCCTCGCACGACGGGGGCCGCACCTGGGACGGCGCCGACCGCGGCACGGTCGTCACCCGGGACCGGTCCGGCTACTCCGACCTGGCCGGGATCGCCCCCGCCACCGTCGGTCTGCTCTACGAGGGCGGGACAGCCGACGCCCGCGAGGAGATCCGCTTCGCCCGTTTCACCGAGGACTGGCTCACCCCGCGCCGCGGCCCCGACCCGACCACCCCCGACCTGGCTCCGCACGGCCGGCCCGCCGCGGTCCTCGGCCACCCGCGCCGGACGGCCGGCGTGCGCGGCGGCGCCCTGGAGTTCGACGGCACCGACGACGCCGTACGCCTGCCGTATCGTGCGCGGCTGCCGCTGGGCACCGGGGACTTCACCGTCTCCGTGTACTTCCGTCACACGGCGACGGCCGGGGAACAGCCGCTGGTGTGGATGGGCGGAGTCGGCGCCTCGCAGCCGCAGGTGTGGCTGGGCGCCGAGCCGGCCGAGAACCGTGTCGTGGGTCTGATCACCGTGCGGGCCGGCGCCGCGGCACCGCGGACCGCGTCCGTGAGCGCGAGGAGCGCGTACAACGACGGCCGGTGGCACCGCGCGGTGCTGCGCCGGGGCGGCGGCCGCCTGTCGCTGTCCGTCGACGGCACGGAGACCTCCGCCGCCGCCCCGCCGGGCTCGGTCAGCCGGACGTCGCCCTTCGGCGTGCACCTCGGTCAGCGCATGGACGGCCGGGTCTTCTTCACCGGCGCGCTCGACGAGGTACGGGTGTGGGACCGGGCGCTGAGCGACGGGGAGCTGAGGCGTCCGCGGCTGCCGGGCTCAGCGCAGGACGTGGTCCTGGCGCTGCCCCTGGACCGGGTGAGCCGCTGAGCCCTCGGCGTCCGCCTCGGGGTCGCGGGCGCGGCGTTTGGCGATCACCGCGCACACCATCAGCTGCATCTGGTGGAACAGCATCAGCGGCAGCACGGCCAGCGAGGCCTGCGGACCGAACAGCACGCCGGCCATGGGCAGCCCCGACGCCAGCGACTTCTTCGACCCGGCGAACTGGATCGCGATGCGGTCCGCGCGGCCGAAGCCCAGTGCCTTCGCGCCGTACCAGGTCAGCAGCAGCATCACCGCGAGCAGCGCCGCCTCGACGACGAGCAGCCCGCCGAGGCGGACGGGGCTGACCTGATGCCAGATGCCACGGACCATGCCCTCGCTGAACGCCGTGTACACGACGAGCAGGATCGAACCGCGGTCGACCAGCCCGAGCACCTTCTTGTGCCGGGCGACGAAGCCGCCGATCCAGCGGCGCAGCAGCTGTCCGGCGACGAACGGCACCAGCAGCTGCAGCACGATCTGCACCACCGAGTCGGCGGAGAAGCCGCCCGCGCTGCTGCCGAGCAGCCCGGCCGCCAGCAGCGGGGTGACGACGATGCCGACCAGGGAGGAGAAGGAGCCGGCGCAGATCGCGGCGGGCACGTTGCCGCGCGCCATGGAGGTGAAGGCGATGGAGGACTGGATGGTGGACGGCACCAGCGTCAGGAAGAGCAGGCCCTGGTAGAGCGGCTGGGTGAGGAAGACCGGGACCAGTGCGCGGGCGGCCAGGCCCAGCAGCGGGAAGATCACGAAGGTGCAGGCGAGGACGGTGCCGTGCAGCCGCCAGTGCCTGAGGCCGTCCAGCGCCTCACGGGTGGACAGCCTCGCGCCGTACAGGAAGAACAGGAACGCGATCGCCACGGTGGACGCGCCGGAGGCCACGTCGGCGCCCGTGCCGCGCGCCGGGAGCAGCGCGGCGAGACCCACCGTGCCGAGCAACAGCACGATGTAGGGGTCGATCGGCATCCAGCTCGGCCACTGCAGGCGTTTCACGGTGCTCCACGTGCTCGGTCGTCGGTGCGTGCGGGCCGTACCGGCCCGCCCCTGTCCGAGGCCCGGAGGGCCCCCTTCCATCCTGCTCCCCCGCACCGTGATCGGGAATCCGGCATACGGCTCTGACTGTCATCACGTTTCATGATGAGCGGTTAGGGTGGCAGGCGTGTACGACCCCTCCCAGCTGCGCACGTTCCTCGCCGTGGCGCAGACGCTGAGCTTCACGCAGGCCGCGCGGCGGCTCGGGCTGCGCCAGTCGACGGTCAGCCAGCACGTGCGGCGGCTGGAGGACGCCACCGGGCGCACCCTGTTCACCCGGGACACGCACGCGGTGGAGCTGACCGAGGACGGGGAGGCGATGCTGGGCTTCGCGCGCCGCATCCTGGAGGTGCACGAGCAGGCGACGGCCTTCTTCACGGGGACCCGGCTGCGCGGCCGGCTGCGCTTCGGCGCGTCGGAGGACTTCGTGCTGACCCGGCTGCCGGAGATCCTGGAGGGTTTCCGGTACGACCATCCCGAGGTCGACCTGGAGCTGACCGTGGAGCTGTCCGGCACGCTGCACGAGCAGCTGGCGGCCGGGAAGCTCGACCTGGTGCTGGCCAAGCGGCGCCCGCAGGATCCGCGCGGGGAGCTGGTGTGGCGGGACGAGCTGGTGTGGATCGGCGCGGAGCGGCTGCGCCTGGACCCCGACCGTCCCGTCCCGTTGATCGTCTACCCGCCGCCCGGCATCACCCGGGCGCTCGCCATGGAGGCGCTGCAGCGGGCGGGGCGCCCGTGGCGGATCGCCTGCACCAGCGGCAGCCTGAACGGTCTGATCGCGGCGGCCCGCGCGGGACTCGGGGTGATGGCGCACTCCCGTGGCCTGGTCCCGCCCGGCCTGGTGCGCGTCCCGGACCGGGCCGGCCTGCCGGAGCTGTCGGGCGTCGACTTCGTCCTGGTCCACGGCCACCGCCGCCCCTCCGCCCAGGACGCCGCCGACGCCCTGGCCGCGGCGGTCCTGTCGGGCGGCGACCGACTGCAGCGGCGCGGACGGACCGGCGTCGGCTGACGGACCGGGAGCGGCTTCAGCGGGCCGGCATGGGATAGGTGAGCTGCTTGACCCGCCGCAGGAAGGGGCTGGCCTCCACGTGCTGGACGCCCGAGAGCCGGCCGAGGGGGCCGCTGAGGTACGCGTACAGCTCGGCGGTGTCGCGGAAGACGGCGGTCGCGGTGAGGTTGGACGGGCCGGCGGTCGCGGCGGCGTGGGCGATCCGGTCGTGCGTGGCGAGCGCCTCGCCGACCGCGTGCAGGGTGGCGGGGGTGGTGGTGATCCACAGTGCGGCGGCCGTCGGGAAGCCGAAGATCTCCGAGTGGTACTCGACGTCGATGTAGAGGGCTCCCGAGCCGAGCAGGGTGGCCAGCCGGCGTTTCACGGCGGACTCCGAGCGGCCGGTGGCACGCTGGAGTTCCGGGTAGCCCGCCCGGCCGTCGCGCTCGAGAACGGCCAGCAGCGGCTCGTCGGAGGGGTCGATGCGGGCGGGTCCCGCGTCGTCGACGGGCTCCGGGCGCAGGGCCGCGATCTCGTCGTCCCGCAGCACTCCGAACTTGCCGAGCCAGCCCGTCGGGCCGCCGTAGAAACGGTGCAGCATCTGGTGGGCGCGGATCTCCAGCACGCGCGGGGTGCGCGGCAGCTTGCCGAGCAGCAGGTCGTCACGGTCCCCGGCGCTGCGCGGCCGGGTGCCGCAGACGACCTCCGTGCCGCCGGAGGCGAGGCCGATCCAGTTGGTGTCGGGCCGTTTGGCGAGCGCGTCGGCGATGGCCAGGGCGGCGTCGGGGACGCAGCGCAGCCGCAGCGTCCACTGGTCCTGGCCGAGCCGTTCCGCGTCGCGGACCGCGACGACCCGCAGACCGCCCTGCGCGCACAGCCTGCGGTAGCGGCGGGCGACGGTCTGGTCGGACGCCCCGAGCACGGAGCCGAGCCGGCTGAAGGAAGCCCGGCCGTTCAGTTCCAGCGCGCACAGAAGCCGCAGGTCCAGCTCGTCGAAGGTGTCGGATTCCCACTCCAGCATGCGCTCTCCCGTCGGATTCCGTCGCCTACCGGGCCTGTGGGCCTGCGATCGTCCGCGCGCGGCTCATCGTACGGAATCGGCGCGGACGCGTCGCGACGAGGACGAGGAGTTGAGGACATGCGCACATGGGGGCCGCTGACGGCGGTGTGCCTGGGCACGTTCATGTTGTTGCTGGATGTGACGATCGCGGTGGTGGCGCTGCCGGACATGGCACGCGCCCTGCATGCGTCGCTGAGCGATCTGCAGTGGGTGATGGACGGGTACGCCCTCGCGCTGGCCGCGCTGCTGCTGGGGGTGGGCGCGGCGGCCGATGTGCTGGGCCGGCGCCGGGTGCACGTGGCCGGCGTGGCGCTGTTCGCGGTGGCGTCGCTGCTGTGCGGGCTGGCGGACGGGCCGGGTCTGCTGGTGGCGGCCCGCTGCCTGCAGGGCGTCGGCGCGGCGGCGATGTTCGCCACCACGCTGCCGCTGCTGGGCGCGGTCTACCAGGGCCGGCAGCGGTCGGCGGCGCTCGGCGTGTGGGGCGCGGTGAGCGGCGCGGCAGCCGCGGTCGGGCCCGTCGTGGGCGGGCTGCTGACCGCCGGGCCCGGCTGGCGGTGGATCTTCTTCGTGAACCTGCCGGTGAGCGTCGCCTCGGTGTGGCTGACCCTGCGGGTGGTGCCGGAGTCGCACGGCGAGCGCCGGCGCCGTATCGACCTGGCGGGCACGGCGGCCTTCGCCGCGTTCGCGGGGGCCCTGACGTACGGGGCGGTGCGGGCCGGGTCGCACGGCTGGTCGGAGTCCGGGACGCTGCTGTCCTTCGCCCTCGCGGTGCTGGCGCTGGTGTGCTTCGTCGTGGTCGAGCTGCGGGTGACCGACCCGCTGCTGGATCCGCGGCTGTTCCGGCGGCCCGCGTTCACGAGCGTGATGGTGGGGGCGTTCGCCTTCAACCCGGCGGCGTTCGCCGTGATGGCGTACTCCTCGATCTGGCTGCAGACCCTGCTCGGGATGAGCCCGGTGCGCGGCGGCCTGGTGTTCCTGTGGCTGTCGCTGGCGTCGTTCGTGGTGGCGGCGCTGGGCGGCCGGCTGCTGCACGGGGTGCCGGCCCGGCTCACCGTGGGCGGCGGACTGCTGCTGATCGGCGCCGGCCAGTTCTGCTCGGCGGTGCTGGACGCGGGATCGACGGCGACGGCGCTGGTTCCGGGCCTGGTCCTGGTCGGCATCGGCACCGGCCTGGTCTCCCCGGGGATGGCGGGCGCGGCGCTGGCCGTGGTGGAGCCGCAGCGGGCCGGCATGGCGGGCGGTGCGGTCAACACCTTCCGTCAGCTCGGCTACGCGCTCGGCATCGCCGTCTTCGGCACGGTGCTGACGTCGAGGATGGAGGACGACCTGCCGTCGGGCGCGGCGCACACGCTGGCCGGGGGTGGCGCGGGCGCCCTGCGCGGCTCGTTCTCCGAGCACGTGCTGCGCTCCGCGTTCGCCTCGGGGCTGAACACGGCGTCCGTCGCGGCGGGCGCGGTGGCCGTGATCGGCGGCGCGCTGGTGCTGGCGCTGGCCCGCTCCCCGCGGGCACAGCGGCCCGCGGTGACGGAATCGGGGGCGCGGACGCTGACCGAAGTGAAGCGCTGACGACCTGCCCGCCGCACCCCGCGACCCGGTCGTACAGATTCGGTGGAGATCTGACTGCCGAAACTTACGGAACCGTCGGTTTTCTGTCCGACCCTTCCGTATGTGCGCCCATTTTCCGTCCATGACCAGCGGCGGCCTCCGCGCCGCCCGCCGCGCTCGCCCCTCCCGTCCCGCCGCCGCGTGGGGTAGCTTTCACGGCGCTGCGCGGGCGCCAAGGACGAGCCGGGCGCCGGGACCGGGGAGCGGGGAGCGGGTTTGCGCGAGTACACCAACCCTCCGTTGGCGCTGTCGCCGCCGGTGGGCGGTCTGGCCGACGTCGTCTTCCGGCATGCCGAGACCGATCCGCTGCACGTCGCGCTCGGCCGCAAGGACGACGCCGGGCAGTGGCGGGACGTGACCGCCGCGGAGTTCCGCGACGAGGTGCTGGCGCTGGCCAAGGGGTTGCTCGCGAGCGGCATCCGGTTCGGCGACCGGGTCGCGATCATGTCCCGGACCCGCTACGAGTGGACGCTGTTCGACTTCGCGCTGTGGACGATCGGGGCCCAGGTGGTGCCGGTGTACCCGACCTCGTCGGCCGAGCAGTGCTTCTGGATGCTGTACGACGCCGAGTGCACGGCGGCGATCGTGGAGCACGAGGACCACGCGATGACGATCGCCACCGTCATCGACCGGCTGCCGAGGCTGCGCCGGCTGTGGCAGCTCGACGAGGGTGCCGTGCAGGAGCTGTACGACGCCGGCGCCCACCTGGAGGACGACGTGGTGCAGCGCCACCGCGAGGCGGTCACCCCGGAGTCGGCGGCCACGATCATCTACACCTCCGGCACCACCGGCCGCCCCAAGGGCTGTGTGATCTCGCACGGCAACTTCATGTACGAGGCGGACACGGTCATCGGGCACTGGGAGCCGGTGTTCCACTCGAAGAAGGGCGACGAGGCGGCGACGCTGCTGTTCCTGCCGCTGGCGCACGTCTTCGGGCGGATGGTGCAGGTCGCGGCGATCCGCGGCAAGGTCCGCTTCGGCCACCAGCCGCAGCTGAACGCGGCCGCGCTGCTGCCGGACCTGCAGGCGTTCAAGCCGACGTTCATCCTGGCCGTGCCGTACATCTTCGAGAAGGTGTTCAACGCGGCGCGGCGCAAGGCGGAGAAGGACGGCAAGGCGGGGCCGTTCGAGAAGGCCGTCGAGGTGGCCGTGAAGTACGCCGAGGCGGTCGAGGCGAAGGCGTGGGGCACCGGGCCCGGCCCGTCGGCGGGCCTGCGCATGCAGCACCAGCTCTTCGACAAGCTGGTGTACGCGAAGGTCCGCGCGGCGATGGGCGGCCGGATCCGCAACGCGATGTCCGGCGGCTCGGCGATGGACCGCCGGATGGGCCTGTTCTTCGCGGGCGCCGGCGTGCAGATATTCGAGGGCTACGGCCTGACCGAGTCCACGGCGGCGGCCACCGCGAACCCGCCCGAGCGCACCCGGTACGGCACGGTGGGCCGGCCGATCCCCGGCGTGACCGTGCACATCGCCGACGACGGCGAGATCTGGCTGCGCGGCCAGAACGTCTTCCAGGGCTACCTCAACAACCCCAAGGCCACCGACCAGGCCCTGCACGACGGCTGGCTGGCCACCGGCGACCTCGGCCAGCTGGATGAGGACGGCTACCTGACCATCACCGGCCGCAAGAAGGAGATCCTGGTGACCTCGGGCGGCAAGAGCGTCTCGCCGGGGGTGCTGGAGGAGCGGGTGCGCGAACATCCGCTGGTCAACCAGTGCATCGTCGTCGGCAACGACCGGCCGTTCATCGCCGCCCTGGTCACCCTCGACCAGGAGGCCGTCGAGCACTGGCTCCAGATGCGCAACAAGCCCCGCCTCACCGCGTCGGAGCTCGTGCGCGACCCCGATCTGGAGACCGAGGTGCGCCGCGCGGTCGTCGCGGCGAACACCCTGGTGTCACAGGCCGAGTCGATCCGCACCTTCCGTATCCTCGCCCAGCCCTTCACCGAGGAGCACGGTCTGCTCACGCCGTCGCTGAAACTGAAGCGCAAGGCGATCGAGAAGGCCTACTCGCGCGAGGTGGAGGCGCTCTACCAGGTGTGAACCGTCGCACGGCGGGCGACGGATTTCGCGGTCAGGAATGCATCACGCCCTCTGATCGTTGACGATGTGCGTACCACCTGACGGACAACCGAAGGATCAAGAGCTCGTGAGCAGCAAGGTCCCCCCGATCACCCTCAACAACGGCATCGAGATGCCCCAGCTGGGATTCGGCGTCTGGCAGGTGCCGGACGACGAGGCCGAGCGGGCCGTCGCCACCGCCCTGGAGGCCGGGTACCGCAGCATCGACACGGCGGCGATCTACGGCAACGAGGAGGGCACCGGCAAGGCCATCGCCGCCTCCGGTCTCCCCCGCGAGGACATCTTCGTCACCACCAAGCTCTGGAACAGCGAGCAGGGCTACGACTCGACGCTGCGCGCGTTCGACACCTCGCTCGCCAAGCTCGGGCTGGACTACGTGGACCTCTACCTGATCCACTGGCCGCTGCCGTCCAAGGACGCCTACGTCGACACCTACAAGGCGTTCGAGAAGCTGTACGCCGACGGCCGCGCCCGCGCGATCGGCGTCTCCAACTTCCTGCAGCCCCACCTGGAGCGGCTCATCGCCGAGACCTCGGTGGTCCCGGCGGTCAACCAGATCGAGCTGCACCCGCACCTCCAGCAGAACGCCGCCCGCGCGTACCACGCCGAGCAGGGCATCGCCACCGAGGCGTGGTCTCCGCTCGGCTCGGGCAAGGGCATCCTGGAGATCCCGGCGATCGTCGCGATCGCCCAGAAGCACGGCCGCACCCCCGCCCAGGTGGTGCTGCGCTGGCACCTCCAGCTCGGCAACGTGGTGATCCCGAAGTCCGTGACGCCGTCGCGGATCAAGGAGAACATCGAGGTGTTCGACTTCAGCCTGGACGACGAGGACCTCGCCGCGATCAGCGCCCTCAACGAGGACCGGCGCCTGGGCCCGGACCCGGCGACGTTCGACGTGGTCTGAGCGTCACCCTGTCGGACGATCGTCCTTCCCGATCGTCACCCGATCACCACGCCGCCCCGGGACACGCCGTCCCGGGGCGGCGTGGCGTGTCCGCGCGGGGCGGGCGCCCGGGCTAGCGTCCCTGACCCGTGCACTCGTTTCCCCCAGCGCGTACCCGTTCCCGCCGTCTCCCCCTGCGGGCGGCGGCCGCCGTTCTCGCCGCCGGTGTCCTCCCGGCGCTCGCCGCCGGCCGCGGTTCCGGCGCGGCCTTCGCCCACGAGGCCTCCGTCGCATCCGCCCTCGCCCACGAGGGCTCGGTGGCCGCCGCCGACCTGCTCGCCGAGGTGCGCTCCTGCAAGCAGGTGTCGCACGGCCTGTACCGCACGGACCAGGACAAGGCCCCCGCCGTCCCCGTGTGCGGGGCGAAGGGCGCCGTGTTCTTCACCGCCGACATGGACATCGACTGCGACGGCCGCCCCAGCGCCCGGTGCAGCAGGGCCACGGACTCCTCGTTCCAGGACGACACCGCCTTCCACCAGTCCGACGGCAGGCCGCTGCGCGCCGACCGGCTGCCGTTCGTCGTCGTCCCCGGCGCGAGCGACCTCTGGGACTACCGCGCGGCGGGCGTGCGCGGCGGTGGCGTGGCGGCGGTGATCCACGACGACCAGGTCGAGTACGCGATCGTCGGCGACGTGGGGCCGAAGCAGATCATCGGGGAGGCGTCGTACGCCACCGCGGCGGCCCTGGGCCTGGACCCCGACCCGGAACGCGGCGGCACCGACGCCCCGGTGACCTACATCCTGTTCACGGGCTCCCAGGTCACGCCGCTGGAGAGCCATACGGAGGCCGTGACACTCGGCGAGCGGCTGGCCCGGGAGTTCCTGAAGAACAACTGACGCGGGGTCTCACGGGCTGCCCGGCGGGCGGTACGTCGCCGGCACCGGCCGGCGCACGCAAGGTGCGGGACGGCCGGTCAGTACGGCCGGACCGCCGTGTGGACAGTGTGGGCGGCGAGGACGAAGACGTCCGGGCGGTGGTGGACGCTCGCCGGGTCACCGGGGTCGAGGAGACGGTCCAGGGTGGCGCGGTCCTCCGCGTCCAGGTCGTCGCCGAAGTTCTCCCGCTGCCGGCCGAGGAAGGTGACGACATGGGCGCGAGCCCGGTCGGGCACGGGGGCCGGGACGTCGAGCAGGAAGGTGCGGGTGCGCGTGTGCTTGAGGCCGGCCGCCGTGAGCAGCGCCGCCCAGTCCTCGGTGACGGCGACGCTCCCGGGCAGCTCGGCGCGCATCCGGGCGAAGCGGTCCTCCTGCAGCGCGTCCAGCCGGGCCTGCAGACCGGGGCGGCCGAAACCGATGTCGCGGGGCAGGTGGCGGGCCGGCAGCCCGCCCTCCAGCAGGGCCAGCGTGCCGCCGGGAGCCAGCCGCTCGGCAAAGGCGGCGAGGGCGGCGCGCTGGTCACCGAGGTGGTGCAGGCTGCGGCTGGCCCACAGCAGGTCGGCGGGGTAGTCGAGCTCGTCCAGGGCCTCGGGCAGGTCCCCGGCCAGGGTCGCGAAGCGGTCGGCGACGCCGGTGCGCTCGGCACGCGCCCGGGCCCGCTCCAGCAGCGGGGCGGAGCCGTCGGCGGCCAGCACCCGCGCGCCCGGGAACGCCTCGGCGAACAGGCACGACACCACGCCGGGCCCGCTGCCCGCGTCGACGATCAGCCCCGGCTCGGTCACCTCCTTCCCCAGCCAGGCCAGCGCCCGCTCGTACAGGGGCGTGAACAGCTCGGCCTCCGACTCCAGGTACGCCGCCATCTCGGCCCAGTCGATGTCGGTGCCGTGGTCGTGGCCGTGGCCGTGCGCGGGGTGGTGGTGATCGTGTGCCATGGTGGTCAGCCTCTCGTCCGGATGCCGCCAGCGTGCGCCGACGCACCGCACGGCGGCCAGTGCTGTTGCCGGGACGGCAAAAACACACGTCCGGAAATGACGTCCGTGGCGAGGCCGGTGGAGCCCACCGGGTGCCGGTGCGGCCGCCGTGGCGTAAGGCCTCGCGGGGCTGCGGGTCGGCTTCGCGATCGCCCACGAGCGCGCCCGGCGGAGCCGGTGACGCTGCGGCGGACGGACGGCGACGGCGCGGCCGTCGGGTCCGCGCTCCGCCGGGGCCCGGGCCTGCGGCTTCGGCCCCGGCGGTCGCGCTCGGGGCCGGCTCCCCACTGCCGGCCCCGAGCGGTCGCTCACCGCGCTACGGCAGCGGCGGGTAGGCGTTCTGCATCAGCTGCTGGAACTGGGCGGAGAACCAGTGCCCGGCCAGCGGCGCGTTCGGCAGCGCGCCCGTCGGGTTGTTGCCGTTGCGCGCGTTGCCTCCGTAGGTGGGGTCGCACATCCGGTCGAAGCCCTTGCCCTCGTCGTTGGCGACGGCGGAGCTGGACCCGTCCGACTCGCCCGGGGGCTTGACCCAGACATAGGCGTCGATCCCGGCGGCGGGTGCCGCGGTGGGCCGTTCGCCGAGACCGGCGCCGCTCTGGTTGCACCAGTTGCCGACGTGGACGCGCCGGTCGATGCGGCCGCCGTTGACGTAGTCGTCGACGGAGGTCAGCGGGCCGGGGCCGGCCGGGCGCGCGGTGCCGCCCCAGCCGTTGCGGGAGGTGTCGATCAGCATGCCGAGACCGGAGTCGAACCCGGCCGCGACGAGCTTGTCGCGCAGCGCCTGGGCGAAGGACTGCTCGTCCACGGACTGGTTCCAGTCGACCCACTTGGACTGGCGCACGGTCTGCCCGTTGACGGTGTCGGTGACCTTGAAGTACGGCTCCTTGGTGGGGCTGTAGTTGGCGGTGTTGACGATGAACCCGGCCACGTCCTTCACGCTCGCGCCGTTGGAGGTCGCCGTGCGGTAGAACTCCTGCACCGAGGGGCCGAGGTTGGTGTCCCAGCCGAGCCAGCCGTGGTGACCGGCGTCGATGTAGTTGTAGACGTTCGGGATGGCGCCGAGCTTGTCGAGGGCGTAGCCGACGCCCTTCTCGTAGTTGCCGTTGGACTTCATGGTGACGCAGGCGTCGGTGGTGGTGCTGGTGCCGCCGGCGTTGGTGACGAGGTTGGGCAGCGAGTCGGGTTCGATGACGGTGGCGATGCGCAGGCCCGCGTACTTCGCGTCGGACAGGATCGACGCGATCGGGTCGATGTACCGGCTCTTGTACGAGTCGATGTCGTTCGGGCCGAGTTCACCGTTGGAGGCGAGGGCGGCGCAGTCACGGCCGGGCAGGTCGTAGACGACGAGCTGGACGACGAGGTTGCCGGAGCCCTTCTGCTTGAGCGCCTCGTCGAGGTGGGCGCGCAGGCCCATGCCGCCGTTCACGCCGTTGATCGCGGCGATCCGGTCGAGCCAGACGTAGGTGGGCTGGTCGGCGACGCGGCTGCCGCCCGGTTCGGCGGCGGCGTGCGCGGACCACTCGGGGTTCACGTACACCTTGGCCCCGGCGTAGGGGTTGTCCACCCGGCCGGTGGGGTCGGGCGCCGGGTCGGTCGGGGTGGGGGTGGGGTCCGTCGGGGTGGGCGTGGGGGTGCCGTCGGCCGTGCAGGTGACACCGTCGAGGGTGAAGGTGGCCGGTACCGCGTTGGCGCCGCTGTAGGACGCCTGGAAACCGAAGCTCGCCGAACCGCCGGTGGGCAGTGATCCGTTGTAGGACTCGTTGGCGGCGGTGACGGCGGCGCCGGACTGGGTGACCCTGGCGTTCCAGGCGTTGCCGATCTTCTGGTTGCCGGCGTAGGTCCACTTCAGCGACCAGCTCGACTTGGCGGCACCGTTGTTGGTGACGGTGACGGCGGCGGTGAAGCCGGTGTCCCACTGGTTCTGCACCGTGTAGCCGACGGTGCACGCGGGCGCCGCGGCCGCGGCCCCGGCGGGGACGGCCGTGAAGGCGGCCGCACCGGACCCGGCGGTCAGCGCCAGGGCGGCGATCAGGGCAAGTCTTGTACGGCTCATGGGGGGTTCCTTCTAGGTGAGGGGGGTGAGGGCGCGCAGGTGGTCGCGCAGACCGGCGCCGTAGGCGGTGGGGGTGCCGTCGTAGGAGGAGACGAGCGAGGGGCCGGTGGAGCAGTCCCAGGTGTTCCAGGTCCAGCCGAGGTAGGACAGCCCGTGGTCGTCGAACCACTTCATGACCCGGTCGACGAAGGAATGGCCGCAGGTGTTCTCGCCGAACTCCCCCGCGATCAGCGGGACTTGCGCGGCGACCGGGGCGAGGGTGGAGTTCCAGCAGCTCTCGCTCGAGCAGGTGTTGAAGTTGTACCCGTGGTACGCGGCGGCGAGATTGCCCACCGGGTCGGTGGGCCGGTACGCCGGCCACTGGCTCAGGTCGTTGGAGTAGGCCAGGCCGCCCAGCATGAGCACGTTCCTGGCTCCGGTGGCGCGCACGGCGTCGACCAAGTCCTGCATGCCGGCGACCTGGTAGCCGATTCCCGGGCAGGTGCCGCCGTCCCGCCAGCACTGCCAGGCCTGAGCGGTGGTGGAGGTGGCGCGGTCCGGGTACGGCTCGTTGAACAGGTCGAAGACGACGGCCTGGTCGCCTTTGAAGGTGTTCGCGACGGACGTCCAGAACGACGGGCTGTACTGCGCGTCCGGCATCGGCTTCTGGCAGGTGGCGGCGGCGTCGGAGCAGCCCGCCGAGTTTCCGGTGTACTGCCCGTGGGTCCAGTGCAGGTCGACGACCGGAGTCATGCCGTGCGCCTCGACGCGGGCCACCAGCTCCTTCACGGCGCTGATGTAGTGGGCGCCCGCGTACTCCGGTGCGACGCCGGCCACGCCGAGCCAGCACTCCTCGTTGAGGGGGATGCGGACCGCGTCGGCCTGCCAGTCGGCGATCGCCCGGATCGCGGCGTCGTCGACCGGGCCGTCCCAGATGCCGCGGCCCTGGACGCACATGAACTCGCCGCCGGAGCGGTTCACGCCGAGCAGCCGGCGGGTCCTGCCGCCGGCGTCGACGAGTCGGTTGCCCTCGACATGCAGGGCGGGTGCCGTGCCGCCGGAGGGCGGTGGGCCGGTGGGTCCCGGGTCGGTCGGGTCCGGGGTCGGCTGGGTGCCGGCGTTGCAGGTGGTGCCGTTGAGCTTGAAGACGGCCGGTACGGCGTTGGCGCCGGAGAACGAGCCGAGGAAGCCGGCGCTCACGCTCGCGCCGGCGCCGAGCGTGCCGTTCCAGCTCTCGTTGGCGGCGGTGACGGCCGAGCCGGACTGGGACCACCGGGCGTTCCAGCCCTGGGTGACCTGCTGACCGCCGGGGAAGTCGAAGGTCAGCCGCCAACTGCTCAGCGCGGCGGCGTTGTTGGTGATCTTCACGGCGGCCTGGAAGCCGGCGTCCCACTGCCCGGTGACGGAGTACTCCACCGTGCACGCGGGCGCGGCGGCCTGTGCAGTGACGACCGGCACGATCGCGGTGGTGAGCAGGGCGGTCGCACCGGCGACGGCCATGAGTCCTGAACGCGGGGGGTGTCTCATCGAGCGACTCCTTGCAGTTCGGGCGCGTGGTGCACACGCGCCGACTGGATGGAACCGCTCCCACTGGTGCCGAGGAAGGTAGCGCCGGGGCACCGGGATGACCAGAGGGCCCGCGGAGTTTTCCGAAAGTCGTCCTCGTCGAATCTTTTCGGCTCTTCAAGTGTCTTGACCCTCCGTCACCGCGTCCCCACTATGGGAGCGCTCCCACTGGTTCAAGCCTTGACTTCTCCGAGCCCGCACATCCCGAGCCGCAAGGAGGAACCAGCACCATGCATCCCCCACCCCGCACACGCGGAGCCGTGCGGCGGCTGACGACCGCCGCCGCGGCAGCCCTGGTGCTGACGCTGCCGATGCTCGCGAGCGGCGCGACGACCGCGCACGCCGCCGCGCTCCGGTGCAGCGTCGACTACAAGACCAACGACTGGGGTTCCGGTTTCACCGCCGACCTGACCCTCACCAACCGCGGCACCGAAGCCGTCGACGGCTGGACCCTGACCTACGCCTACTCGGGCAACCAGCAGCTGAGCAACGGCTGGAACGGCACCTGGAGCCAGTCCGGCCGGACGGTCACCGTCAAGAACGCCTCGTACAACGGCACGATCGCCGCCGGGGCGGCCGTCGGCACCGGCGCCCAGTTCACCTACAGCGGCACCAACACCGCGCCCACGTCCTTCGCGATCAACGGCACGCCCTGCACCGGCGCGCACCAGCCTCCGGTCACCGTGCTGACCAGCCCGGCCGCGGGCGCGGTCTACACGCAAGGGGACGCCGTCCCCCTCGCGGCGACCGCGGCCGCGGCGGACAACGCGTCGATCAGCAAGGTGGAGTTCTACGACGACACCACGCTGCTGGGCACGGACACCACGGCGCCGTACGCGCTCCCGGCCTCCGGTTTGACCGTGGGCAGCCATTCGCTGGTGGCGAAGGCGTACGACAGCCTCGGCGCGTCGGCGTCCTCCGCACCGGTCGGCATCACGGTCGCCGCCGGACCGTCCGTGGTCGCCTCCACCACCCAGCTGGCGGTGCAGCAGGGCAGGACGGCCTCGTACGAGATCAAGCTGTCGACCCGGCCCAGCGGGGACGTCACCGTGACCACCGCGCGGGCGAGCGGCAACAGCGGCCTGAGCGTCACCGGCGGCGCCTCGCTCACCTTCACCCCGGCCGACTGGTCGGTCCCGCAGAAGGTGACGGTCGCCGCGGACGCGTCCGGGACCGGCGCGGCGGCCTTCGAGTCGACCGCACCGGGGCTCGCGAAGGCGTCGGTGACGGTCACGCAGATCGCCGCGGCCAAGGAGTACGACGCCCGCTTCCTGGACCTCTACGGCAAGATCACCAACCCGGCGAGCGGCTACTTCTCACCCGAGGGCATCCCCTACCACTCGGTCGAGACACTGATCGTCGAGGCTCCCGACCAGGGGCACGAGACGACGTCCGAGGCGTACAGCTACCTGCTGTGGCTCCAGGCGATGTACGGCAAGGTGACGGGCGACTGGTCCAAGTTCAACGGCGCGTGGGACCTCATGGAGAAGTACATGATCCCCACCCACGCCGACCAGCCCGCCACCTCCGCCTACAACGCCTCCAAGCCGGCCACCTACGCCCCCGAGTACGACACCCCCGACGAGTACCCGGCCAGGCTCGACACCTCGGTGGCGGTCGGCTCCGACCCGATCGCCGGCGAGCTGAAGAGCGCCTACGGCACCGACGACGTCTACGGCATGCACTGGATCCAGGACGTCGACAACGTCTACGGCTACGGCGACGAGCCCGGCACGTGCGAGGCCGGACCGACGGCCACCGGACCGTCGTACATCAACACCTTCCAGCGCGGCCCGCAGGAGTCGGTGTGGGAGACCGTCCCGCAGCCCACCTGCGACGCCTTCAAGTACGGCGGCAAGAACGGCTACCTGGACCTGTTCACCGGGGACTCCTCCTACGCCAGGCAGTGGAAGTACACCGACGCCCCGGACGCGGACGCGCGCGCGGTGCAGGCGGCCTACTGGGCGGACGTGTGGGCCAAGCAGCAGGGCAAGGGCTCGGCGGTGTCCGGCACGGTCTCCAAGGCCGCCAAGATGGGCGACTACCTGCGCTACGCCATGTACGACAAGTACTTCAAGAAGATCGGCAACTGCGTCGGTCCGTCCGCCTGCCCGGCCGGCACCGGCAAGGACGCCTCGCACTACCTGCTGTCGTGGTACTACGCCTGGGGCGGCGCCGCCGACACCTCGGCCGGCTGGGCCTGGCGCATCGGCTCCAGCCACGTCCACGGCGGCTACCAGAACCCCCTCGCCGCGTACGCGCTCAGCTCCTACGCCGACCTGAGGCCCAAGTCGGCCACGGGCGCGACGGACTGGGCGAAGTCCCTCGACCGGCAGCTGGAGTTCTACCGCTGGCTGCAGTCCTCGGAGGGCGGCATCGCCGGCGGCGCGACCAACAGCTGGGCGGGCCGGTATGCCGCCCCGCCGGCCGGCACGTCGAGTTTCTACGGCATGTACTACGACCCGGCGCCCGTCTACCACGACCCGCCGTCCAACCAGTGGTTCGGCTTCCAGGCGTGGTCGATGGAGCGTGTCGCCGAGTACTACCAGCAGACGGGGAGCGCGGCCGCGAAGGCCGTCCTCGACAAGTGGGTGAAGTGGGCGCTGTCCAAGACCACGGTCAACCCGGACGGCACCTATCTCATCCCCGCCACGCTCCAGTGGACCGGGCAGCCGGACACCTGGAACGCGGCGAGCCCCGGCGCCAACGCGGGCCTGCACGTCACCGTCGCCGACTACACCAACGACGTCGGCGTGGCCGCGGCGTACGCCAAGACCCTCACGTACTACGCCGCCAAGTCCGGTGACGCGCAGGCGAAGACGACGGCGAAGGCGCTGCTGGACGGCATGTGGAAGAACTACCGGGACGCCCTCGGCGTGGCCGTCCCGGAGACCCGCGCCGACTACAGCCGCTTCAACGACAAGGTGTACGTGCCGAGCGGCTGGAGCGGCACGATGCCGAACGGTGACGCCATCGACGCGACCTCGACGTTCGCCTCGCTGCGGTCGTTCTACAGGAACGACCCGGCGTGGTCGAAGATCGAGGCCTATCTGAAGGGCGGCGCGGCGCCCGTGTTCACGTACCACCGGTTCTGGGCGCAGGCGGACATCGCGCTCGCCATGGGTTCGTACGCGGAGCTTCTCGAGTAGTCCCCGCTCTCCGTGTACGCGCCGGGCGGTCCCCGCTCTTCCAGGGGCCGCCCGGCTCCCCCGTGCTCGTCACGCAGGACGAAGGGAAGGCTGCCGGGGTTGCACCGGCTTGCGGAACGCCCGGAGCGTGAAACGCGGGTCCGGGCGGGGCAGGTCCTGGTCCGGCAGCCCGGCCAGCCGGGCCGCGTACCGCTCGGTGACCGGCGCGCCGGGCGGCAGGGTGACGAACCAGCCGCGGCGCAGGTCGGCGATCGTCCGGCGTGGGCTGCGGCCCTGACCGAGGCCCGTGAAGCGTGCCTCGCCGGCCGGGACCAGGCCGTGTTCGACCGCGTACTTCTCGACGAGGCCGGCGGCGTCCCGGGCCTCGCTCGGCGGCCGGGAGGCGAGGACGGCGTCGATGTCGCTGCCCACGTTGTGCGCGGCGGCCTTGTCGACCGTGGTGACGTACACCCCGCCGGGTGCGAGGACCCGGGCGCACTCGGCGACGGCTGCGCGCACGTCCTCCGCTGTGTCCAGCAGGTGCAGCAGCCACACGCTGGCGACCGCGTCGAACGCGGCCCGCGCGAAGGGCAGGCGGCGCGTGTCGGCGCGGACGACGGCGCCGGGCAGGCGTGCGGCGGCGTGCCGGGTCATGGTCTGTGCCAGGTCGGCGCCGGTGACGGCGAGACCGGGGCGGGCGGCGGACAGCCGGCGGGTGACGATGCCGGTGCCGCAGGCCGCGTCGAGCATCCGCCGCGCGGCCGGCGGTACGAGGCTCAGTACGGCGTCCGCCGCCGCGGCCGCCCGTGGCTCGCCGCCGCGCAAGGCGTCGTAGCGCTCGGCTTCCTTGTCGTAGTCCAGCACCGTCCGCTCCCCCTCGTCCCCGTGTGTGCCGGTCAGTCGGCCGCGTGGCCGGGGGCCAGGTCCTGGACGCGGCGCGCCAGCTCGAAGTCGAGCGCGGTGAGCGCGCCGCCGGCGCTGTGCGTGCTGACCGTGAGGGAGACGGTGTTGTAGCCGAGGGTCAGGTCGGAGTGGTGGTTCAGCTCCTCCTGCACCTGGGCGATGTGGATGACCATCGCGGTCGCCGCGAAGTGGGAGGCCAGCCGGTAGGAGCGGGCGAGGCGGTCTCCGTCCAGGGACCAGCCCGGCAGCTCGGCCAGCCGGTCCTCGATCTCCTTCTGCGACAGCGGTTCGACGGCCATGCCGGGCTCCCTTCAGCGGTGTCGCGGTACGCGTCCAGCCTGCCACAACGCGGCGCCCGGAGAACCGGGCGACGCGGCACGTCCGGTGCGGCGGAGCCCGGATCCGGCCGCGGGGGCGTCGGCGACGCCGTGAGGGGTCTGCGGCGAGCCGGTGCGGCGCGGGCGCGAGAGGGCACCGGGCGCCCGCGAGCGGCGCCCGCCTCGGCTACGGTCGTGCCCATGACCACTGTCGCGTCCGGCACCGCCGCCTCCCCCACCGCCCCCGCCGGCCAGGGCGTCGGCCCGCTGCTGCGGGCCTGGCGGGTGCGGCGGCGGATCAGTCAGCTGGAGCTGGCGCTGCGCGCCGACTCCTCCGCCCGGCACATCTCCTTCATCGAGACGGGGCGCTCGCGGCCGAGCGAGGAGATGGTGCTGCGGCTGGCCGAGCACCTGGAGGTGCCGGTGCGGGAGGTCAACGCGCTGCTGCTGGCGGCCGGTCACGCACCGCGCTACCGGCAGACACCTCTGGACGACCCGGCACTCGGTGCGCTGCGGGACGGCATGGAGCGGCTGATCCAGGGCTACGAGCCGTATCCGGCGCTGGTGGTGGACGGGCTGTACACGGTCCAGGCGGCGAACCGGGGCATCATGATGTTGTTGGACGGCGTGGACGAGGGGTTGCTCCAACCGCCGTTGAACGCGATGCGGTTGACGCTGCACCCGCGGGGCATGGCGCCGCGGATCCGGAACCTGCGCGAGTGGCGCGGTCATCTGCTGGCGCAGATGGAACGGCAGATCGCGCTGCAGCGCTCGGAGGAACTGCGGGAACTGTACGAGGAGGTGGCGGCCTACCCGGTGCCCGAGGCTTCCGCGGCGGACGCCGAGCCGGAGGAGCCCTATCCGTATTTCGCGCTGCCGCTGCGGATCGAGCACGAGGGCCGGGTGCTGTCGTTCATCTCGTCGATCTCCACGTTCAACACGCCGATGGACGTCACGGTCGCCGAGCTGGCGATCGAGACGTTCCTCCCGGCCGACCCGGCCACGGTGAAGTACCTTCATGCACTGGGTGATTGACGAGACGCGGCACTGGGGAGGACGGCGTGAGCGAGCGGCGGCCCGCGCCCACGGTGGGCCAGGTGGTGCTCGGCAGGCGGTTGCAGGAGCTGCGGGAGGCGGCCGGGCTCAAACGCGAGGAGGCCGCGCAGGTGCTGCGGGTGGCCCCGGCGACCGTGCGGCGGATGGAGACGGCCGAGGTCGCGCTGAAGATCCCGTACGTGCAGGTGCTGCTGGAGACGTACGGCGTCGGTGCGGCGGAGGCCGCGCAGTTCGTGGCACTGGCGGAGGAGGCCAACCGGCCCGGCTGGTGGCAGCGCTTCCACGACGTGCTGCCGGACTGGTTCAGTCTGTTCGTCAGCCTGGAGGGCGCGGCGAGGCTGATGCGTTCCTACGAGCCGCACTTCGTGCCGGGGCTGCTGCAGACGGAGGGCTACGCGCGTGCCGTGCTGGAGTCCGGCACGATCGGGCGGCGCAGCCCCGAGGCCACGGAGCGGCACGTGATGCTGCGCATGGAGCGGCAGCGGCTGCTGGAGCGCCCGGACGCGCCGCATCTGTGGGTGGTCATGGACGAGACGGTGCTGCTGCGCCCGGCGGGCGACGACCCGGCGATCATGCGGGAGCAGCTGGAGAAGCTGCTGGAGTTCGGCGAGCGCGACAAAGTCACGTTGCAGGTGGCCGAGTTCGCCGCCGGGCCGCATCCGGGGACGTACGCGCCGTTCTCGCTCTTCCGCTTCGCGGAGCCGGAGCTGCCCGACATGGTGGTCTCCGAGTACCTCAGCGGCGCGCTGTACCTGGACTCGCGCCCGGAGGTGTCGGTGCACCTGGAGGTGCTGGACCATCTGACGACGCACGCCGCGTCGGCCGACCGCACGAAGAAGATCCTCACGGACCATCGTGACCGCCTGGGCTAGGAGGAGCCCGCGCCTGTCCGGATCCGGGCCCGCGGCGCGCCGCGCCGCCGCGCAGGCGGGCAGCGGAGGTGCTTCGACCTCGACGGGCGGGGAGGGAGTGGGGACGCGTCGTGCCCGTGTACGCGGGGGTCGCCCGCAGGCCCTGACCGCGCCCGCCCGCCGCCTCCCCTCCACCCTGACCGGCGCGCCCGCCCGCCCTCTCCCCTTCCCCCGTGGGCGCAGACCCCGCTGACCCGTACGGATGCGCTGGGCAGGTGCCGGGGCCCGGCCGCCCCTAGCGTCGGGGCTGAGGGTGAGCGAGGGAGGGCCCGTGACCGACACGCGCACACCGCCGGCCGAGCCGGGCGCGGCCCTGCTGCGCGCCGGCCGGTTCTTCCGGCCGGGCACGCCCGCCCCGGACCTGTCCACCTGCTGCGCCGCAGGCAGACCGCGGACGACGAAGCCGAGGTGGCCGACCCGAAGGAGGCACCCTGATGCCCTCGGACGCCGTGCTGTACCAGGCGGCCGCACTCTGCCTGACCTATCCCGACGACGACCTGTTCGCCCGGCTTCCGCTGCTGCGCGAGGCGGCGCCCCAGCTGCGGGTGTTCACCGACCACGCGGCCGTCACCGAGCCGCGGGAGCTGGCCGCGCACTACGTGCGGGTCTTCGACCCGAAGAACCGGCACAGCCTGTACCTGAGCCGGTGGCGTGACGGCGACACCCGGCGCCGCGGGATGTCGCTGGCCCGCATCAAGGAGCAGTACCGGGCGCACGGCCTTCAGTTCACGGACGAGGAGCTGCCGGACTTCCTGCCCGCGGTGCTGGAGTTCACCTCCCGCACCGGCGACACCGGGCTGCTCACCGAGTACCGCGACGGGCTGGAGCAGCTCCGGGCGCGGCTGACCGCCTTCGGCACCCCGTACGCGGCCGTCCTGGACGCCGTGTGCGCCGCGCTGCCGCCCGCCCGTCCCGAGGTGCGCCGATGACCACCCTGCCCTGGGGCGCCCTGCCTGCATCGCGTTCGCCCTGCTGATGGCCGGCCGCTCTCAGGTGCGTCAGACGGCGGTCAGGTCCACGTCCTTCGTCTCGCGGTACCCGACGAACGACACGGTGCTGACCAGGCACAGCGCGGCCACGTACCAGCGGTACCAGTCGGCGTGACCGTGCGCGGCGAGGTACTGGATCAGGTACGGAGCGGTGCCGCCGAAGAGGGCCACCGTCAGCGCGTACGGCAGCCCGACCCCGCTGGAGCGCAGGGCGGTGGGGAACATCTCCAGCGTCGCCACCGGCGCGGCCGCGGCATAGCAGCCGAACAGCAGCAGCGCGGCCGTCATCACCGCGAACAGCCGTACGGCCGAGCCCGACAGCGCGCCCAGGAACAGCGGCGACGCGCAGACGAAGCCACAGCCGAACACCAGCAGCAGCGGACGGCGCCCGAACCGGTCGGCGGCCATGCCGAGCACGGGCAGCGCGGCCATGAACACCACCTGGGCGGCCACCCCGGCCCACAGCGCCGCGTTCGCCGACATCCCGTACCGGAGCTGGGCGTACAGCGGAAGGTAGGCGGCGAAGGTGTAGTAGACGACGGTCGCCCCCAGGGTGAAGCAGACCACCCGGGCCGCCGCCCGCGGGTGCCTGCGCACCGCCTGCCACGCCGGGTTGCGCGGACGCTCGCGGACCGCGTCGTAGACGGGCGTCTCCTCCATCCGCCCGCGCAGGTACCAGCCGTACAGGGCCAGCAGCGCGCCGAGCGCGAACGGCACGCGCCAGCCCCAGCTGCCCAGTTGCGCGGGGGTGAGCGTGGCGTGCAGCAGCAGTGCGAGCAGCGTCGCCGCGAGCGTGCCGAGCGTGGTGCTGACGTAGATGGCGCTGGAGTACAGGCCGCGGCGCCCGGCCGGCGCGGTCTCGCTGACGTACGTGCTCATCGCCGCGCCCTCGCCGCCCGCGGACAGCCCCTGCACCGCCCTGCCCACCACCAGCAGCGCCGGCGCCAGGACGCCGACGGAGCGGTAGGGCGGGACGAGGGCGATCAGCAGGCTGCCGCCCGCCATCATCAGCAGGGACAGCCGCAGCGCGGCGCTGCGCCCGCGGCGGTCGCAGTACGCGCCGATCAGCGCTCCGCCGAGCGGCCGGAACAGGAACCCGACGGCGAACACCGACAGCGTCCGCAGGACGTTCGTGGCCGTGTCACCGGCCGGTTGGAGCTGCGCGCCGAGGATGGCGGCGAACGTCACGAACGCGCCCCAGTCGAACCACTCCATGGCGTTGCCGACCGAGGCGACGATCACCCGGCGCAGCCCGCCCCGTCCGGTGTCCGCCGGCGTCGTGCTGAGGGCAAGGGTGCTCACGATACGGCCCCGCTCTTCCTGGTCGTCCTGTGGTGCGGTGGCGTCGGTGACGGGCCGGCGCCGAGTCGGGTGCGGACGTCGTCGGCCTCGGCGGCGCCGATCTCGGTGAACACCGCCAGGGCCCGCGTCCAGTACGCGGCCGCCCGCGTGTGGTCGCCGCCGAGCGCGGCGACGGTGCCGAGGACGTGCTCGGCCCGGGCGACGTTCAGGCGCTGCGCGGTCGGCCGGGACAGGGCGAGCGCCCGCTGCGCGCACTCCTCGGCGCGGTCCGGATCCCCCAGGCTCAGGTACAGCGGGGCCAGTTCCAGCAACACCTTGCTCCGGGCGACGCGGTTGGCGTTGCTCTCGGCGAGCGAGCGGGCCGCCTCGGCGTGTCCGTGGGCCTCGTCGCCGCCCAGCAGCCGGTCGACGACGGCGAGCCGGGCCAGCGCGTACGCCTCGCCGTCGACGTAACGGATCTGCCGGGCACCCTCGAGCGCCCGGCCCGCGTAACGGGCCGCCTCCGGCAGCGCGTCGAGACCCGCGCTGATGGCCGACAGCAGACACAGCGTCTGCACCTCGTAGGTGCGGTCGCCGCACTCCTGGAAGGAACTCAGCGCCCGCTGCGCGGACTCGAGCGCGCTCTCGTGCCGGCCGAGGTCCAGGTCGACCAGGGCGAGCCCGTACAGCGAGATGCTCCGGTCGTAGGAGGAGTCGATGGACTCGGACGCCTTCAGCGCACGCGTGAAGCAGGACCTCGCCTCGGACAGCTCCCCGGTGGCCTGGCGCACCAGACCCAGGTTGCGCAGGCTGTAGGAGTTGATGTGGTGCAGGCCGAGCGTGCCGGCGGTGGCCAGCGACGCCGTGAGGAACTCGGTGGCCCGCACCATGTCGCCCTGCGTCCAGTGGATGAACCCCAGCAGGCCCTGGGTGGTGGCCTCCAGCCGGGGCGAGAGGATGCTGTGCGAGACCTCGAGCGCCTGCCGCGCCGCCTCCTCGGCCTGCGCGCCCCGGCCCAGGCTGAGGTGGGCGAGGCTCATGTTGTTGAGTGTGGCCGCGACCTCCTCGGCCATGCCGAGCCGGTCGTGCAGCGCGAGGCTCTTCTCCTGGTGCGCGATGGCCCGTTCGTAGTCGCCGAGGGTGTTGTACAGGTTGGCGAGGCTGCGGTGCATCGCCGCGACACCGGGCTCGTCGTCCAGGGACTCGGCGGCGGACAGGCCGATGCGGGTCGTCTCGTCCCACTCGGTGCGGTACTTGCCCGTCCAGAAGAAGCCGCGCAGCGCGTCGGCCAGGCGCCAGGACAGGTGGTGCGGGCCGTGTGTGCCGAAGTGGCGCACGCACGCCATCAGGTTGCGCCGTTCGGCCAGCAGCCAGGCCATCGCATGGCTCTCGTCCCGGAACCGCGGCGCGTCGAACGTCGCCCTGGACCGGGCCGGTTCGGCGAGCCGGACGAACTCCGAGTACAGCACGTCGGCGGCGGCGCAGGCGCCCGCGAGGTACCACCCGCCGAGCCGCCGGAGCGCCTCGGCCCGCTCCTGTGCGGAGTTCTCCTCCAGGGCGCGGTCCTGCGCGTACTCGCGCAGCAGGTCGTGGAACTGGTAGCGGCCCGGTGCGGTCTGCTGCAGCAGGCTCGCGGTCTCCAGCCGGCTCAGACCGGACCGCGCCTGCGCCTCGCTGATGTCGGCGAGCACCGAGACGGCGGCGGGGGTGAAGTCGGAGCCGGGGAAGAGCCCGGTGAGCCGGAAGACGGCGCGGTCGTCCGGCGTCATGGCGTCGTAGGACAGGGCGATGGCCGTGGAGACGGCGGACGTCGTGTCCCCGTCGACGGAGAGGGCGGCGAGGCGGTTGCCCTGCCGCAGACTCTCCAGGTACACGTCGGTCTGCCCGCCGGGGGCGCTGATGAGGTTGGCCGCGGCGATGCGCAGCGCGAGCGGCAGGTAGGAGCACAGCGCGGCCACTTCGTCGACCACGTCGGGCCCGATGGCCACACCGGCCTGACGCACCATGCCGGTGACCAGTTCGGCGGACTCCCGCGGGCTGAGCGTGCCGACGCCGATCACCTGGGCGCCGTGGGTCACCGCGAGGGAGCGCAGCTGCCGCCTGCTGGTGATCAGTACGGAGCACCCGGCGTCACCCGGGATGAGCGGGAGCACCTGCTCGGCGCTGGAGGCGTTGTCCAGCACCACCAGGACGTTCTTCCCGGTCAGCTTGGAGCGGTAGAGGTTCGCCTGCTCCACCGGGTCGACCGGGATCTGGTCCGCCGGCACCCCGAGGCTGCGCAGGAACTGCGAGAGCACCTGGTCCGGCGGGAGCGGCGCGTACGCCCCGCCCCGCTCGTAGCCGCGCAGGTTGACATAGAGCTGTCCGTCCGGGAACGCGGCGCGCACACGCCGGCCGAGGCACACCGCCAGCGCCGTCTTGCCCACGCCGGGCGGTCCGGACAGGACCACGACGGGGACCCCGGTACGGCCCGGTGCCGGAGGCAGGGCCGCCTCGACCCGGGCGGCGATGTCGTCGCGCCCGACGAACCCCAGGGCCAGCGGGGGCAGTTGCGCGGGCACGGTGACGACCCGGTCCACGCCGGGGCGCGGCCCGTCGGGGGCCGCCAGCGAGGGGTCCGATTCGAGGATGCCGGTGTGCAGCGCGCGCAGCCGCTCGCCGGGCTCGATGCCGAGCTGCTCCACCAGTTCGCGGCGGGCCTGCTGGTAGACGTCCAGTGCCTCCGCCTGCCGCCCGGAGCGGTACAGGGCGAGCATCAGAAGGCTCCAGAAGTTCTCCCGGAGCGGGTTGTCCATCGCGGCCGTGCGCAGCTCCTTGACCAGCTGGGCGTGCCGGCCGAGGAGCAGCTCCGACTCGAAGTACGCCTCCATAGCGCCGAGCCGCTCGTCCTCGAGTGCCGGGACCTCGTCCTGGCGCAGCGAGTCCGAGGGGATGTCGGCGAGCGGCGCCCCGCGCCACACGCTCAGTGCCTCGCCCAGCAGCCGTGCCCGCTCCTCCGGCGTCGTCGTCTGCTGCGCGGTCAGGACCAGGCGGCGGAACCGTGTCAGGTCGAGTTCGTCCTCGCGCAGGTCGATCCGGTAGCCGCCGGCCGCGGTCTCCACCAGGCTGGCGTCACCGAGCAGCAGCCGCAGCCGGCGGACGTAGGTGTGCAGCGCCCCGCGCGGGTTCGACGGCTTGCGCTCGTCCCACAGCCAGTCCGCGAGACGGTCGTTGTCGACCACCGCTCCGGCCCGCAGCAGAAGGGCGGCCAGGAGGACCCGGAGTTTTCCGGAATCCATGACCTTTTCATTGCCTGCTATTGACGCGGAGAGCGGTCCGAGAATGCCGAAGTCGTTCCCGCCGCGGTGCAGGGCAGCACTCTGCGACGGGAATAGTTCCGTTCTAGCCATGTGCGGTTCTTGCCTTCCCCCGTAGGCCGTGCACAACCGCCCCCGTCCCGCGCACCGCATCATCGCGGAAATGCGCACTTCAGGGGTCTGGTCGGGTTGTGCGGTTGACAGAATAAGGGAGACCGGTGACAGCAAGGTGACCGTGGCTTGTTCGGTAGATCACACGGCGAACTCCCCGGCGCCGCGGCATACGGGCGCATCGGAAGGTTCGTCACCCGGCTCACCCCGTTCCGGTGAACCAGCGGATCGCCGTCGTCAAGGGGTCCGACGACGCCGGGTCGTCGAGCGGAAAGAGAGGACGCGGGGTGCGCAGTGCCCGCATGAAATCCCGCTGGGCGTCCGTGTGTGCGGTGCCGCCGTCCGGTGGCGCGGGCCTTTCGTGCGGCGGCGGCACAGCGAGCTCTTCGTGCGGCGGCGGCACGGTCCCACCGGCCGCGGGCGTGTACGGCGGACCGGGGTCGGCCATCGGCCCGCACGGCGGGCTTGCCTGCCGGCCGGCGCCGTACGGCAGGCAGGTGGCCGACGCCGCGCCCACCCGCGCTCTGGGCTGCGGGCGCGCGGAAGCGGTCCGGCCCGTCAGGTGACGGCGCATCACAGTCTCCCTTCGTGCCCGGATCAGGCGGGGCGCGGGCGCCGGCCGGTGTGATCCGAGGGGTGGGACCGGCGGAGGTGGTCGACGATCAGCTCCCGGATCAGCGGCGACCAGTGCGGGGGGAAGATGTGGCCCATGCCGGCGATGCGCCACAGGCGCGCGCGGGGGATCACCCGGCGCAGTTCCTCACCGTGCTCGGGCGGGAAGACCGGGTCCTGCTCACCGTGCACGACGAGCGTCGGCACGTCGAGGGCGGGGAGCCGGCCGGTGAGCGGCGGCGTCCGGTCCAGGGCCGTCAGGTGGCGCCCGGAGGTGTCGGGAAGTTCCCCGCGGGCCATCACGCGCCGGACCAGGTCCTCCCAGTAGGCCCGGTCGAACGGTACGGCGGGCCCGACCAGCACCCGCCAGCCGTCGACCGCGGCGGCCAGTAACTCCTCGGGGCCGCGCGGCGGCGACGCGGAGAGCCGGGCGACCCGGTCCACCATCGCCGGGCGCGGCCCGGGCAGCCCGGTGCGCGGCGGGCGGGACACGTCACCGTTGGCGTCGGGGGAACTGGACAGCAGCACCAGGGACCGGACGAGTCCGGGCCGTTCCAGGGCGAGCAGCTGGGCCACCATGCCGCCGAACGACTGGCCCACCACATGCGCCCGGCCCAGGCCGAGCCCGGTGATCACCTCGGCGGCGTCCGAGGCCGGCACCGAAAGGTCGTACTCGTCCCGGGACTTGCCCGATCTGCCGGTGTCCCGGTGGTCGTAGCGCACCACGAAGTAGCCGTCGGCCGCCAGCAGCCGGCACAGTTCGTCCGGCCACACGATGCCGGGCACCGTTCCGCCCATCACCAGCAGCACCGCCGGATCACGGCGGCTGCCGAAGGTCTGAGTCCACAGCCGCAGGCCGTCCCGCGTCGTGATTGGGCTCTCCACTGGGCTGTACTTCCCCTTGGTAGTGTGCCTCGGGACCACTGATCATCCGTCCCTGGGGGAACACATGACCCGCGCCCGCACGGCACTTGTCCTGATAGATCTGCAACGGTGGATCGTCGACATGCCGTGGCAGCCGATCAGCGGTGACGCCGTGGCCGACGCGTGCGGAAGGCTGCGGGAGCATGCCGCGGACACCGGCTCCTCGACCGTCGTCCTCGTCCGTTACGTACGGGCCGACGGCGCCGACGGTGGCGTCGGTGCCGCCCCCAACCAGCTGGTCCCGGCCTGTGCCCCCCGCGCCGGCGACCATGTGGTGACCAAGAACGGCCTCGACGCCTTCGAGGGCACCGACCTCGACGGCATCCTGCGCCGCGAGGGCGTCACCGAGGTGGTGGTCGCCGGGCTGTCCACCGCACACGGGGTCGCCGCCACGGCCGCGACGGCGGTGCGCCTGGGCTACGACGTGGTCGTCGTCTCCGACGCCACCGCGAGCGTGAGCGAGGCGCAGCACCGCGAGGCGCTCGACCGGCTCGCCGCGTCCGGTGCGCGCACCACCCTCCTCGCCGACCTGCCGGCCGCGCAGGCCGCCGGGAGCTGACCCGGCGGCCCGCGGCCGGGCCGCTACTGGTAGCTGACCGCCGTCGGCTTGACCACGTACACGATGCGGTGTGCGGCGTCCGGCGGCGGGCCGTCCAGCTTCATGCCGTACCGCTCGGCGAGCTGCGCGAAGAACTCCGCCGAGGAGTCGTCGTCGATCCGGACCACCTCGCCGCGGATCTCCAGGTAGCGGTAGGGCTGCTCGGGGTCGTTGACCGACACCGCGACCTGCGGGTTCGCCGTGATGTTCTTGTACTTGTAGCGGATCGTCGTGTTGGTGAAGCGGATGTACTCGCCGTCCCAGGAGAACCACATCGGGTTCACCTGCGGTCCGCCTGCCCGGCGGATCGTGGCCAGGTGACCGAAGAGCGGCCGTTCCAGCAGGTCCCGGTGGCTGTCCGGAATGAGACTCATGCCGTGTGTGCCTTCACTTTCTCTTGTGCGTCCCGCCGGCTGTCGAACAGGGGCCGGAACAGGTCGGTCAGTCGGGCCCGCATCGCGCGGGCGTCCCTGGTGGTGATGTCCACGTGGCCGTCCGGGCGGGCCAGCGCCAGGGCCGGCCGGCCGCGGTGGGCCACGGTGCGGACGTCGAGGACCACGTCGAGCCGGTCCGCGCACCAGCGCATCAGCTCCCGCGTCCCGTCGTCCGGCTGCCCGGCGACGATCAGCGTGTGGCGCAGGTCGTCGAGGCGGCCGCGCAGCGGCTTCGGTACCAGCGCACCGGGCACGAAGCCCGCGGCCTTGCCGCCGGCCGCCGCGTCGGCGCGGTACTTCGTCCGCAGCCCGGCGAGCCAGGGTATGTAGGCGATGTCGAACAGGCGCAGCCCGGAGGCGACCCGCAGCGCGTTGTCCCGCAGCACGACCTGGTGCCGCTTGCGCAGCAGCCACAGCCTGGTCTGCACGTCGGCCTGGCGCACCACCGCGCGCGCCACGTCCCCGCGCTCGCCGGCATACGTGTCCAGCAGCCGCTCGGCGCTGCGCCCGTGCCAGACGAGGGCGAGCTTCCACGCCAGGTTGTGGGCGTCGTTGACACCGGTGTTGAGCCCCTGGCCGCCCGCCGGGCTGTGGATGTGCGCGGCGTCCCCGATCAGGAAGACCCGGTCGACCCGGGTCGTCTCGGCGTGCCGGGCGTGCACGTTGAAGACGCTGATCCAGTCGGGGTCGCGCAGCCGGATGCCGCCCGGCCCGCGCTCGTCGACCAGTCGCTGCACCGCCGCCAGGTCGATGTCCTCCTGGGTGACGCCGGGGGGCGCCGAGGTGAACACGCGCCAGCGCCCGTCCGGAAGTCCGCACGCCACGAGGATGCCCCGCGGCGAGCAGAAGTAGTGCGTCATGCGGTGGTCGAAGGCCGTGTCGACCATCACGTCGGCCACCACGAAGCGCAGTTCGTAGGTGGAGCCCTCGAAGCCGACGCCCAGGTGCCCGCGGACGGTGCTGCTCGCCCCGTCGGCCCCCACCAGGTAGGCGAACTCCTCCTCGTGCTCGGTGCCGTCCGGGCCGCGCAGCGTGGCCCGGACCCGGTCGCCGAGCTGTTCGAAGCCGAGCAGTTCGGTCGCCCACTGCACCGCGCCGCCGACGGTGGCGAGGTTGGCCCGCAGCACCTCCTCGATGTCCGGCTGCGGACAGATCAGGGGCTGCGTCTCGGGACGGTAGCGCAGGTCGGCGATGACCTTGCCGTCCGAGTAGTACCGCATCTGCGACTGGGGCAGGGCGCGGGCGGCGAGCAGGTCCTCCCCGCCGACCCGGTGGATCAGTTCGACGGTCCGCGGCCACAGGCCGAGCGCCTTGGACAGGGTGGTGGGGCCGTCGGCCTTGTCCACGCAGCGCACCGGTACGCCGCGCCGGAGGAGTTCGGTCGCCGCGGTCAGCCCGGCCGGCCCCGCACCGGTGACGAGGACGGGCAGCGCACCCGCCGGGGTGCTCATACGGCGGCCTTCTCGGGGGCGGGCTCGACGGGCGCCGCCTGCTGGGCGGGCTCGCGCAGCATCACGCCCACCAGCACGGCGCTCGCGGCACAGATGGCGACCACCACCCACAGCACCAGGTGCAGCGCGTCGGTGTAGCTGCCGGTCAGCAGGGCACGGAAGCCGGAGCGGGCGGAGCCGGCGACGGTGCCGGCGGCTCCGGCCAGGTCACCGCCGATCACGCGGTCGGCCAGGGCGCCCGCGTCGGCACCGCGCGCACCCGGCACGCCGGGCAGGCCGTCGGCGATGTGCGAGCGCGTCGAGTTGAGCAGCACGGCGCTCATCACGGCGATGGCGAACGCCTCACCGGCCAGACGCATCGTGTTGAACATGCCCGCGGCGGCACCCGCCTGGGCGGGCTCCACGGAGGTGATCGCCACACCGTCGACCAGGCCGGCCGTCATGCCCATCGAGATGCCGAGCAGCAGCAGCGGGCCGGCGAGCGTGGCCACCGACACGTCCGGGGCGATCAGCGTGAGCCAGCCGGCGCCGAGCGCGGCGACGACGAGGCTCAGGGTGAGCACGAGCCGGGTGGAGACACCGTTCTTGACCAGCTTGCTGACGACGAGCGGCGCCACCAGCACGGGCAGGGTGAGCAGCATCATCGTGGCGCCCGAGGCGTTGATGCTCATGCCCGCCGCCGAGGTGAAGTACGTCGGCAGCAGCACCAGCAGGCACACGAAGCTGAAGGACAGCGCGACGGGGATCAGCGACACCGCCATGAAGCGGCCCTGCCCCAGCAGCGACAGCTGGAACATGGGCTGGCGCTGGCGCAGTTCGGCGACGACGAACAGGGCCATCAGCACGGCCGCGGAGGCGAACAGCAGCAGCGTCGCGGCACTGGTCCAGCCCCGCTGGGGGCCCTGGACGATGGCGAACATCAGGCAGAACAGCGACAGCGTGAAGGTCGTGGTGCCGGCCCAGTCGACCTTGGTCGCGGCGGGGTTCCTCGACTCGGGCATCGCCGGCACCGCGAACAGCACGATCACCGCGACGACCAGGTGCGACACGAACACCGCGCGCCAGCCGAAGGCGTTGACGAGGGCACCCGCGGTGGACGGGCCGAGCGCCAGACCGGCGCCGGCCGACGAGCCGAGGATCGCGAAGGCACGGGCCTGCGCGGCGCCCTCGAACGTCGTGGCGAGCATCGCGGCGCCCGCCGTCATCACCGCGGCGGCCCCGAGTCCGGCGAGCGCGCGGGCCACGTCGAGGACGACGATGCTCGACGTCACCGCGCTGGCCAGGCTGGACAGGGCGAACAGAACGGTTCCGGCGGCGAACATCCGGCGCCGGCCCAGGATGTCGGCGAGCGAGCCGCAGCCCAGCATGAAGCAGGCGAAGGCGAGGTTGTAGGCGTTGACCACCCACTGGAGCGGGGCGAGCCCGACGTGGAGCGTGGAGCTGATGTCCGGCAGGGCGACCGAGGTGCCGGTCAGCGAGGCGGGCAGCACCAGAACGGCGAGGCACACCGCGGCGAGAGTCAGCGTCGGATTGCCGCGTGCGGTGTCCGGACGAGCCGTGCTCATGAAACGTTTCCCTTTCGTGGGGGGGGTGATGGGGGTATGCGGAGCAGGAGGAAGAGGCGGGGTCAGCGGGCGGGGCGGGCGACGACGGCGCAGGTGAAGCCGAAGCCTCCGCCCGCCGAGATCGCGAGGGCGACCTCGCCCGGCGCGAGCAGCTCCTGCTCCCGGATCGCCGTGAGGTTCGCCGCCATGTCGCCGGCGCCCAAGTGGCCGGTGCGGCCGCCCAGTTCGACGATCTGCGCCTTGGTCAGGCCCTCGACCGCCGGGTGGTAGGTCTCCCGGCGGACCTTGACGCCGACCCGGGGCAGGGCGAGGAGGCGGATGCGCGGGTCGTCCACCTCGATGCCGGCCTCGTCCAGCGCCGTCGTGACGACGGTGCGCAGCGCGGTGGACACCCCGCTGTAGAAGCCGTCGAGGCCGACGTCGGTGATGTAGGCCTTCTTCGTGCGCCTGACGTCGATCCGGTCACTGATCCAGCGGCCGGCCGGGGTGAACTCGTCGCGTCCCCGGTGCAGCCCCTCCGCCGCCGAGACGGCGGCGCTGGACAACCCGAGCAGGGTGAACTCGTCGGCGCTGTCGTCGCGTTCGTGCAGCAGGAGGGCGGTGGCGCCGTCGCCGTAGAAGACGCCGTAGTCGCCCGCCCAGCGGTCGAACCCCTCGTCGGGGAAGCGGTCGCCGGTGGTGACGAGCGCCGTGCCGGTGGCGGGGTCGGCCAGGAGCCGGGAGGCGGCCGCCTCGAGCGCGGTCCCGCCGCCGTTGCACATCACCTGGATGCCCAGCGGCACCCCGCGCACCGCGCCGACGCGGTGCGCCACGTAGTGGGCGGGCGACCAGAAGTCGTGCCCCTGGTGGTGGATCCAGGCGTGGGTGGTGAAGCCGAGGGCGGCCCCGTCCCAGCCCGCGGCGGCGAGCGCGTCCCGGGCGGCGGCCACCGCCATGTCCGGTGCCGAGACGGTGTGCGCCACCGGGACCTCGGTGACACCGGTGTTCCTCAGGTCCTCGTCGCTGATCCTGCCGCGGGTGAGGGCGTCCTGGGCGGTTTCGACGGTCTGCGGCAGCCAGGTCGTGACGGCCCGGATGCCCAGCCCGTTACCGAGTCGCATCGGTGAGTTCCTCCGTGCTCGAGGTGGATGGAGCGGATGGTGGTGACGGCGAGAAGGCTCCCCGCGAGGCGGGCGGGCCGGTGGCCGGGTCCGCAGCCGCACTCCCCTGTGCTGCGGCTGCGGACCCGGCGGCTGTGGGCAACCTCGTCCAGCCGTGGCGGCCGGCGTGCTCCAGGAGCACCGGGTCGTCCCCGACGATCCCCGCCCGGCCCACACAGGCCAGGAGCGACAGATCGGTGGCGTGATCGCCGTAGGCCACGCACGCCTCGGGACGGGCCCCGAGACGGTCCATCAGGGCGCGGGCGGCCACGGCCTTCCCCTCGCCGATCACGGTGGTGAGCACCTCGCCCGTGTAGCGGCCTGCGACCACCTCGGGCTCGCTGCACAGCACGTGATCGGCGTCGAGGTGGTCCGCGACGGGGTCGAGGCAGGCCCGGAAGGAGCCGGACACCAGCGCGACGCGGTATCCCTCGCCCTGGAGCCGGCGCAGTTCGCTGACGGCTTCCCGGTGGAAGAACCCGGCGCGCCGGTGCGCGGAGGCGAACCAGCGCCGCCCGCTCTCGGCGACCGCCGCACGCTCCATCCCGGCGTAGGCGCGGTAGTAGGCCCGGTTGGTCTCCTCGCGGGGCACGCCGTTGCGTGCCGCACGCGTCAGGGCGTCCGCGACCGCCCGGTAGCGCGCCGGGTCGGCGAGGTGGAACTCCAGGAAGGCGAACATGCTCTTGAGGCCGATGAGTGTCTCGTCGACGTCGAAGAACGCGATCCGCACCGGCCCCGCGGAGGCGTTCGCCCGCCCGGTCGCGGGAAGTCGGGTGGTGGCGGTCATGGACTCAGTACCTGCTTCCCTGGGCCGGGGGCAGCGCGTCCAGGTCGGCCAGGTCCTGCGCGGTGAGGTCGACGTCCGCCGCGGCCAGGTTCTCCCGCAGATAGCGGGAGTTCTTCGTGCCGGGGATCGGCACCACCCGGTCGCCCTGCGTGAGCGTCCAGGCGATGGCGACCTGGGCGGGCGTGACCGCACGGCGGTCGGCCACCTCACGGACCACGTCGACGATGCGCTGGTTGGCCTCCATCGCGGCGCGGTGGAAACGCGGGCTGGCCGCGCGGAAGTCGCTGTCCTCGAACTGGTCCGCGTGCAGCGTCCCGGTGAGGAAGCCGCGGCCGAGCGGAGCGAACGGGACGAAGGTCGCCCCCACGCTCTCGCACCAGCCGACGACGCCGCCCCCCTCACCCTCCAGGGCATCGCGCGTCCACAGCGACAGCTCGGACTGCACGGCGGTCACCGGGTGGATCGCGTGTGCCTCCCGGGCCTGTGCCACGGTCGGCTCGGACAGACCGAGCCAGCGCACCTTGCCCTGTTCGACGAGTTCGGCCATGGCGCCCCAGGTCTGCGCCAGCGGCACGGCCGGGTCGATGCGGTGGACGTAGTACAGGTCGATGACGTCGGTGTTCAGCCGCCGCAGGCTGGCCTCCACCGCCCGGCGCAGATACGCCGGGGAGTTGTCGCGGTGAGCCTCGCGCGCCTTCAGGTCGTCCAGGACGATGCCGAACTTCGTCGCGACGACGGCCTCGTCCCTGCGGCTCGCCACGGCCCGGCCCAGCAGCGTCTCGTTGTGGCCGGCCCCGTACAGGTCGGCCGTGTCCAGCAGGTTGCCGCCCAGGTCGAGCGCTTCGTTGATGACCCGGATGGACCGTTCGTCGTCCCGGGCGGACTCCTGGTAGAGCCAGCTCATGCCCATGCACCCGAGGCCGACGCTGCCGATTTTGGTTCCCGTGTTGCCCAGATTCCTCAGGCGCATTGTTCTTCCTCCCTTTCCTGTCAGGCGGCCGCGAGTACGAGCGCGGCGTTGTGGCCGCCGAATCCGAGCGACGTGCTCACCGCGACCTGCAGGTCCGCCGTGGCCGCCGTGCCCGTCGGAATGTTCAGGTCGATCTCGGGATCGAGATCGGTGAGGTTGGCCGTCGGAGGGACCGACCGGTGGTGCAGTGCCAGCGCGGTGAAGGCGGCCTCGACCGCGCCGGCCGCCGCCAGCGTGTGCCCGGTGACGCCCTTGGTCGACGTGACCAGCGGGCGCTCGCCGAGGACCCGGCGCAGCACGCGCCCCTCGGTGACGTCGTTGAGCGGGGTGGACGTGCCGTGCGCGTTCACGTGGTCCACGTCGCCCGCGCCGACCCCCGCGTCGGCGAGTGCGGCGCGCAGGGCACGTTCCATGCCCGCACCACTGGGATCGGGCGCGGTGGCGTGGTGCGCGTCGGACGACCAGCCGAAGCCCACGACGTCCGCGTAGCTGCGCGCGCCCCGCGCCCGCGCGTCCTCGGGCCGCTCCAGCACGAGGATCCCCGCGCCCTCGGCGGCGACGAAGCCGTCGCGCGCCGCGTCGAACGGCCGGGACGCGGCGGCCGGGTCCTCGCGCCGCCCCGACAGACCGCCCATCCGGGTCAGGCCGGTGATGGTCGCCGGTGTCAGCGCGGCCTCGGCCCCTCCGGCGAGCACCACGTCACAGGTGCCGGACCGCAGCAGGTCCCGGGCCAGGCCGATCGCGTTGCTCCCGGACGCGCAGGCGGTGGCCGTGACCATGCTCGGCCCGTACGCCTTCACGTCGATGGCCAGATGGCCGGCGACCATGTTCGACATCCCCATGGGGACCGTCAGCGGGGAGACGCTCTTCGGGCCGTCCTGAAGGAACCGGCGGTGCTGCTCCTCCCACGTGGCCGTGCCGCCGAGGGAGTTGCCGACGATGACACCGACCCGGGTGCCGTCCCAGCTCTCCGGGTCGAGGCCCGCGTCGGCCACCGCTTGGCGGGCGGCGACGATCGCCAGCTGGGTGAAGCGGTCCAGGCGCCACGCGCTGGCGGGCCCGAGCAGCGCCCCGGCGTCGAAGCCGGGGACACGGCAGGAGAAGTCGACCGGGAGACCGGCGAGTCCGGGATCGGGGGCGGCGGTCGGCCGGCCGGAGCACACCCGCTCCCAGCTCGTCCGCACGTCGAGGCCGGCCGGGGTCACGAGTCCGAGCCCCGTGATCGCCACGGCCCCCTTGGACGAGTCGGTCACGCCGGCACGCCCTGGGCCTCGATGAGCTCGACTGTCTCGGCGATCGTCGTCTCGCCCTGGAGCAGGTCGTCGCCGAGGTCGGTGCCCAGCTCCTTGTTGATGATCATCGTCAGCTCGATCAGTGCGAGCGAGTCGAGGCCGAGGTCCTTGTAGGAGATGCCCGCCTCGACCTTCCCGGCGGGCACGCCGAGCTGGGTGACGAGGAGATGGGTCAGCTTTTCGTGGATCGCGCTCATGGTTTCGCCTTCTTCTCAGTGCGTCGGTGACTACGGATGGACGGACGGACGGGTGGATGGACGGACGGGGGGATGGATGGATGGAGGGACGGGTGGACGGACGGACGGATGCAGCGACCGGCGTACGCGGGTCGCGGGCCGGCCCTAGCGCGCGTGGGCGAGCTCGGCCGGGGCGGAGGAGGGGTACGGCAGCGGTTCGACGGACAGTTCGGGGAACCGCAGAGCGGCGGCCCCCCAGGTGAGGCCCCCGCCGAAACCGCACAGCAGCACCCGGTGGCCGGGGACGATCGATCCCGAAGCCACCGCGTCGGTCAGCGCCAGCGGGATGGAGGCGGCGACGGTGTTGCCGACCCGGTCGAGGTTGGCGACCACCTTCTCGCCGGCCAGGCCGAGTTGCGCGCCGACCGCCGACAGGATGCGGATGTTCGCCTGGTGGGCGACGAGCCGGTCCACCGACTCGACCGGCCAGTCGAGGCGTTGCGCGAGCCGCAGCGACGACTCGCTCATCCGGGTCACGGCGTTGCGGAACACCGAGCGGCCCTGCATGGCGAAGAACGCGTCGCCCGGCTCGGAGAGCCCCTTCGAGCGGTACTCGGATCCGCCGCCCGGCACGGTGATCAGGTCGGCCTGCGAGCCGTCGCTGCCCAGGTCGAACCCGAGCAGCGCACCGTGTTCCTCCGGGTGCCCGGCGCGCAGCACCACGGCACCCGCGCCGTCCCCGAAGATCGCCCTGGTCGTACGGTCCTCGGGGGCGAGGATCGTGGAGAAGGTGTCGGCGCCGATCACCAGCGCGCTGTCGGCCACCCCCGCGGTGATCATGCTCGACGCGGTGGCCAGCGCGTACACGAACCCCGTGCACACGGCGGCCACGTCGAACGCGGGGATCTGGCCGAGGCCGAGCCGGCCGGCCACCTCCGGCGCGGTGGCCGGGCAGGGGTGGTCCGGGGTGCTGGTGGCGAGGACGAGGAGGTCCACCCGGTCGGCGCCGGCCGAGCCCAGCGCCCGCGCCCCCGCCTCGACCGCCACCCCCGAGGTGGACATTCCGGGCGGGACGACGAACCGCTGCCGGATCCCGGTCCTGGTGGTGATCCACTCGTCGCTGGTGTCGAGTTCCCGGGCGAGGTCGTCGTTGGTGACCCTGACCGGCGGCAGCCAGCCGCCGAGCCCGGCCAGCACCGCCGCCCGTGCGCTCACCGGGCCCTCCGGTGCGAGGCGGGCACGGCCGCGGTCTCGACCGCGCCGAACGCGATCTCCTCGCCGTTCTGCCGGAAGACGACCCGGAAGACGCGGCCCCCGTCGCTCTCGTGCCCGGGGCTCACGCTGACCGTGGTCAGCGCGTCGAGTTCGGCGAACCTGGTGAAGGCGAGGTCGAATCCGGTCATCGTGGTGGCTTCCGCGGGCTGCCCGAGGACCCGGGCGCCGCAGAGCAGGGCCGCCTGCCGCGCCGCCTCCGTGAGCACCATCCCCGGCAGGTGGTCCTGCGCGTGGTCGAACATGCTCGGGTTGTCGGTGGGGATCCGTACGCCGGCGACGATGCCGTCACCGTCCCGCACCGGCTCCGTCAGCAGGGCGTTCACGGCGCTGCCACGCCCGACGTCCGGCGCGTCGACCGTCGCCGGCACGGCCGCGACGTCGTCGGAGGAGACGGGCGGGCTGCCGCGCCGCTTCGACCGGATGACGGAGTACGCCGCCGACGACACGTAGCCGACCGCCATGCGCACCTCGCCCACCTCCTCGCCGCCGAGGAAGAAGCGCATGTCGTACGCGGCGGAACGCGCGGGGGCGCTCGCCCCGGCGGGGCGGTCCGTGGTGACGTCCATGGTCAGTTCCGCCGGGTCACCGGAGTGGGCGTGGAACAGGCCCGGCAGCCGCATCGACCACGACTGGAGGACGAACTTCGTGTCGTCGTCGACGCCGAGGTGGCGGTGCGCGCCGCAGGTCTCGGCCTGGCGGGCGCACTCCAGGAGGAGCATCGGGTCGACCACCGTGTGTCCGACGTGGTCGGTGAAGTAGGCGTGAGAGGAGGGGAGCTGGGCGCCCGCGAGGAAGCGCTGCCCGTCCACCGCCGCGGTGTCGGTGAGGAAGACTTCCGACAGGGCACGGCGGTGGAGCAGGCGCCGGTCGACCGACCGGACGAACTCGAGCTCCCGCAGACCGGGGGTGAAGGCACTGGTGGTCACCGTCATCGGTGGGTAGCCCCTCTCTCAAGAACGCGGCGTTCCCCGCGCCGGCGCTCTCGGCATCTCGTGGTGGTGCGCCGCTGGACGAACCCGTCCGCGGCGGATGCGGAGAAAACTAGCCACGGCCTCTGTCGCCCCGCTGTCGCAGCGTGTAAGAGCCTGACTCGACCCTGAAAGGAGGCTGACTCGAACGCGCATGGAGGCCGGCTCGAGAACGAAAGGAGGCCGGCTCGAGCGGGAGAGGGGTCCGGCTCGAGCGGGAGAGGGTGCTGACGCGAGGGCGCTGGAAACGACGGCGCGGACCGTCCCCGGAGGTCCGGGGGCGGTCCGCGCCGTGTGAGGGGTGCGGGGTGCGGGCTCAGGCGAGCTTCGCGTCCAGCGTGATCGGTACGGCCTTCAGGGCCTGGCTGACCGGGCAGTTGGCCTTGGCGTCCTGCGCGGCGGCGACGAAGGCGTCGTTGTCGATGCCGGGGACGGTGCCCTCGACGGTCAGGTGGATGCCGGTGATGCCCTCACCGGGCTGGAAGGTGACGTCGGCGGACGTGACGAGCTTGGTGGGCGGGGTGCCGGCCCCGGCCAGACCGTGCGACAGAGCCATGGAGAAGCAGCTGGAGTGCGCGGCGGCGATCAGCTCCTCAGGGCTGGTCTTGCCGTTCGCCTGCTCGGCGCGCGACGGCCACGACACCGGCTGCTGACCGATGCCGGAGGAGTCGAAGGTGACGACACCGTTGCCCTCGAGCAGGTTGCCTTCCCAGACGGTGTGTGCGGAACGCGTGGTGGCCACGATTCTTCCTTTCGCGTGTGGTCCCGCCGAAGCGGGTTCCCTGAGCTCCCATCCGATCACATTTCTCCACGCCGCACGCGCAGGACGATCCCCTCATGCCGCCCGCGCGGGACGGTTCCTCAGGCGGCGCCGCGCTGCCGGCGCGCCGCGAGCCACGCGTACACGGGGACGCCCGCGAAGAGGAACAGCACTCCCTGGTAGACGGCCGCGTACCCGGCACCCGCGACGAGCCACAGCGAGAAGGCGAAGGCGAGCGCGGCGAGGACGGCGTCGCGCACCAGCCGCACCCGGTCGACCTGCTCGCCCCGCGCGAGGTGGAAGATCTGCGCGGCGGTGGCCAGCAGGTACGGGACGGTCGCCGTGAAGGTGGTGACCAGAACCAGGATCTCGAAGACCCGCGCCGAGCCGGCCGTGTAGTTGTAGACCGTCAGCAGCGAGGCGAGGACGACCGTGACGCCGACGCCGACGGTCGGCACACCGCGCCGCTTGCGGGTGAACGCGGCCGGGAACAGCCCGTCCTTGGCCGCCGCGTAGGGGGTCTGGGCGCTGAGCAGGGTCCAGCCGTTGAGGCAGCCGGTCATCGACACGAGTGCGGCGAGCGCGACGGCCCAGCCGCCCCAGGAGCCGCCGAACATGGCGTTCACCGCGTCGGAGAAGGGGGCGGTGGAGTGCACCAGCCGGTCGTGGGCGACCGTGCCGAACACGGCGAGGGTGCCGAGGAGATACACCACGGCGGCGCCGACGGTGCCGATCACGGTGGCGCGGCCGACGTTGCGGCGCGGATCGCGCACCTCGCCGGCGCTGACCGCGGCGGACTCCACGCCGAGGTAGGAGAAGAGCAGGATCGCGGCGGACGCGGAGACCGCGCCGAGCGTGCCCCCGCCGCCCGCCTGGAAGGGACCGAGGTTGCGCGCGTCGAAGTGCAGCAGGCCGCCGACCGCGACGAGCAGCAGCGGCGCGAACTTCAGCACGGTGGAGACCAGCTGCACGGCGCCGACGTACCGGCTGCCGGCGAAGTTGGACAGGGCGGGCAGCCACTGGATGGCGAGCGCGGCCAGGCACGCGCTCCACCTGTGGTCGTTCACCGGGATCAGCACGTCGAGGTAGCCGACGGCGGCGACGGCGAGGGCCGCGTTGGAGACCCAGGTGGTGATCCAGTACGCCCACGCGGCGAGGAAGCCGGCGAAGTCACCGAAGGCCTCGCGGGCGTAGACGTAGGGGCCGCCGGTGCGCGGATCACGCTCGGCGAGCCGGCCGAAGACCAGGGCCAGCGCGATCGCGCCGAGCGTCAGGACGCCGAAGGCGAGCAGGCTGACGGTGCCGAACGGGGCCACCGAGGCGGGGAGGAGGAAGATGCCGCCGCCGATGATGTTGCCCATGACGAGGGCGGTGGCGACGGGGAGCCCGAAGCGCCGGGCGTGCTTCTCGGGTGCCGACGCGGACCGGCCGGCGGTCTCGGACCGGGGTGCGGTCTCCGTCCGGGGTGCGGTCTCGGACCGGGGTGCGGTCGCCTCGGGGGCCGGAGCCGGGACGGTTCCGGAGTCGTGCATGGGCAGGTGCGCCTCTCGTGCGTGCTGGGTGGCCCGGGGTCGCCGGGCGGCCCGTGGAGCTGCCGGGCCGGTGTCCGGGATCGCCGGACGACCGACCATGGTCGGTCACCGGTTCGAGCCGCTCCAAATCACGCGCTTTTGTCCTGTACGGCCGGGTCGGGCGCCGCAAAAGGTACGTCGCCGACGGCCTCGTACCGCGAATCGTCCACCGGCACCTGAGGGCCGTCCGCCTCGCTCAGCCAGCGCCGCAGCACCCGGTGCAGGTGCTCGGCGCCGACGAGATCCGCCCCGTCGGCGACGGGCGCGGACAGCGCCAGGGGCGACAGCAGGAAGGGCCGGCTCTGGGCGCCGCCGAGGCCGCCGTGGGAGCCGATCTGTTCCTCGAAGGCGAGCACCTCGCCGTCGGCGGGGTCGTGGGAGGAGTTGACCATGATGTCCGCGGTGTGCGGGAAGGAGTGAGTACGGCGCACGGCGTCGGCCGCGCCGGTCCCGAAGGAAGCGAGCGGCCCGCGGCCGTCCGTCAGCTCCTCGACGGGTATCTCGGCCCCTCGCGCCCCGAGCACCACCCCACCGTGCTCCGCACTGCGCACCAGCAGGAAACCGACGCCGGGATGGTTGGCGAGGGTGGGCAGCAGCGCGGGGTGGCGGGCGTCGATCTCCTCCCTGGTCATGCGGTGCGCGACGTCCGGGAAGGAGATCAGTCCGAGGTTGCCGGAGGCCAGCACGATCGGCTCGGACCGCCGTCCGGAGGGCCGGTGCTGCTCGCCGCCCTCCTCCACGGGCCGGCGCAGCGCCGCCCGCACGGCGCTGCGGGCCTCCGCGCCGCTGCGGGTGCGCCGTGCACGGCGTGGCACGGGCAGTCCGCACCCGGCCCGCACCAGGTCGCCGAGCGTGAGCCCGTACCGGGAGCGGAAGGTCTCCCCGGGACTCTGCCCGTGATCGGACAGGACGACGATCCGATACGGCCGCGGGGCGTGCTCGGCGGCCTTCTCGATCAACGCCAGCGAGCGGTCGAGCCGCTGAAGCACCTTCTCGGCGTCCCGGCTCGCGGGGCCGGAGTGGTGGGCGACCTCGTCGTAGGCGACGAGGTCGGCGTAGACACCGGTGCGTCCGGCCAGCAGGTCACCCATGACGGCGGCGACGACGACGTCGCGTTCGACGACGGTGGCGAAGGCACGCACGAGGGGGTAGAGGCCGCCGCGGCCGACGCGCGGGCGCTGTCTGCGCAGCCGGGCCCGGACGGACTGACCGATCTCACGGCCGACCTCGGCAAGAAAGGAGAGGACGGTACGCACGGCGTTGGCCGGATCGGAGAAGTAGGCGAAGTACCCGACGCGGGAACGGTTCGCGCGGCCGATACGGGCGGACACGGACAGCACCAGGGCGTTCTCGTCGGCCCCGCCGCTGAAGAGGTTGCCGCGGCTGGCACCGTCGGCGGTGAGCAGCCCGCCGTCCCGCGTGCGTGCGACGGCGCGGCGCTGCAGCTCGGCCGCCGACGACGGCCGGTTGCAGACCATGACCTCCCCCGTGTCCTTCTCGTACCAGCGGAAGGCGGGCACGTCGTGGTTGGAGCCGTGCAGGATGCCGAGCTGGCTGGCGCCGGTCTGGCTGGACCAGTCCGTGCGCCAGGGGGTGAGCCGGTGGGTGGGCTCGCCGAGCCAGCGGCCGACGGTCGGCATCAGCCCCTTGGCCACGGCGCCGAGCAGCACGTCGTGGCCGACGCCGTCCAGCTGGAGGAAGACGGTGCCGGGCCCGGCCGGGCAGGGCGGCCCGCGCCGGCGCCGGCGGGTGGCGAGCCGGAGCAGCCGGCGCCGGTAGGCGTCGTCGTCGCGCACCGCGAGGGCGGCGCCGGTCGCGGAGGCCACGGCGGACATCACGGCGGCGACGATGACGGCCGTCTCGGGAGCGGCGGCGCTGTCACCGGAGGGGTTGATGCGCAGGGCGAGCCACAGCAGCGACCCGTTGAGGAAGAACACCAGCAGCCCCAGCAGGAGGGCCGGCACGAGCAGCAGCAACCGCACGAGCAACGGCCACACGAGCGCCGACAGCAGACCGAACGCCCCGGCGCCGAGCGCGGCGGTCACGGCGACACGGGTCGCACTGTCACCGTCGGCGGACTGCAACTGGAAGTCCGGCAACAGCCCGGCGAGCACGAGCATGGTCACGGTGGAAGCGGCCCACACGACGACGCTCCGCCCCACCTGCCCGAACACCCGCCCCCAACGCCCGCCCCACACGACACACCAACCTCCCGCACCGACCCCACACCCGACGGGGCCTCCGGCTCACCACCCTGTCATACCGGTTTGTCCGGGGAGGGGGCTGGAGCGAGCGGAGGGGAGCGGGCGCCTCCGGCGGGGGTGCGGGTGCCTCCGGCGGGGGCGCGGTTGCCTCGGGCGGGGTGCGGCTGCCTCCGCCGGGGTGCAGGGGGCGGAGCCCCCGCCGGGGTGCAGGGGCGGAGCCCCGCAACGGGGTCCGGGGCGGAGCCCCGCGACGGCACCTCTTGCGCAACCGAGACGGGCGGGCGGGTGGGCAAACACCCCGGGGTCCGGGGCGGAGCCCCGCGGCGGCACCTCCTGCGCAACCGAGACGGGCGGGCGGGTGGGCAAACACCCCGGGGTCCGGGGCGGAGCCCCGCGGCGGCACCTTCCGCGCAACCGAGGCGCCCCCACCCCGGCGGAGCCGTCAGCGACCGTCGTACCCCGCCGTCGGCATCGACAGCCTCCGATGCACCCGCGCCTTCATCTGCGCGTCGTACGCCGGCTCGGCGCAGCCGACCGTCTCCACCCGCACCCCCCGCCGCGCGCACTCCGCGGTGAACTCCTCCACGGAGGACAGCGCGGACTCCAGCACCCGCCGGCTCGGCGCGACGAACACGTCCCGCCCCGCCCGCACCCCGTCCCACAGCACGCAGTGGTCGGCCCGCAGCCCCCTCACGAGCAGTTCGCGCGCGACGACGTAGCCGCGCTCCGCGGCCCAGCGGGCGCACATCGCGAACTGGCTGCGGGAGTCCACCAGAAAGGGGTCGCTGTCCAGCTCCTCCAGCGGCGTCAGACCGGCGATCGCCGTGACGCGGACCTGGGCCGGCCGGCCGAAGGCACCCCGCACCTCTCCCATGGCGTCCCCCTCACCTCCGGGTTTCGCCGCCGACCCTACTCCTGCCCGTAGGCTTCGGGGGAGTCGCGCGAAGGAGGCATTGAGGTGCCGGTGGAGATCACCTGGTGGGGTCACGCCACCTGCACGGTGGAGGACTCGGACACCCGTGTGCTCACCGATCCCCTGTTCACCCGCCGGCTGGCGCATCTGCGGCGCCGCCGCGGGGCGCTGCCGCCGCCGGACGCCCGGCGCGCGGACGTGGCACTGGTCTCCCACCTGCACGCCGACCATCTCCATGTGCCCTCCCTGGGGCGGCTCGCGCCGGGCACGCGCCTGCTGGTGCCCCGCGGTGCGCCGGGCGCCGTACCGGGGCTACGGCGTCTGACGCATCTGGAGCTGCGCGAGATGGCGCCCGGCGACGAGACGCGGGCCGGCGATCTGGTGATCCGCGCGGTGCCGGCCGAGCACGACGGGCGCCGGCTGCCGTTCGGCCCGCACCGCTCCCCCGCTCTCGGGTACGTCGTCGAGGGCGAGGCGCGCACCTACTTCGCCGGGGACACCGGGCTGTTCGAGTCGATGGCGAAGGAGGTCGGCCCGATCGAGGTGGCGCTGCTGCCGGTGGGCGGCTGGGGGCCGTACCTCGGGGAGGGGCATCTGGACGCGGGACGGGCGGCGCAGGCGCTGGCCCGGCTCGCGCCGCGCTGCGCGATACCCGTGCACTACGGCACGTACTGGCCGATCGGCATGGACGCGGTGCGTCCGCACGAGTTCCACGCGCCCGGTGAGGAGTTCGTACGGCTCGCGGCCCGCTGGGCGCCGGACGTGACCGTGCACCGGCTGACGCACGGCGAGAGCGTGCGCCCGGCGGTCGCCCCGTGAACGACTGGCTGGCCGCGGCGGTGACGGCGGTACCGACGGAGTCCACGCAGCAGGCGCTCGGCTATCCGTCGCTGTTCCTGCTGGTGTTGATCGGCGCGCTGGTGCCGGTGGTGCCGACGGGCGCGCTGGTGAGTTCGGCGGCGGTGGTTGCCTTCCACCAGACGGCGCCCTTCTCGCTGGCGCTGGTCTTCGTCACGGCGTCGCTGGCCGCGTTCTGCGGGGACGCGGCGCTGTACTGGCTCGGCCGGCGGGGGATGCGCTCGCACAGCGGGTCGCGCTGGCTGGAGGCGATCCGCGCGCGGGCGCCGCAGGAGCGGCTGACGCAGGCCCAGGACAAGCTGGCGGAGCACGGGGTGGCGGTGCTGGTGCTGTCCCGGCTGGTGCCGGCCGGGCGTGTCCCGGTGATGCTGGCCTGTCTGCTGGCGAAGTGGCCACTGCGCCGTTTCGCCCGCGGCAATCTGCCCGCGTGCCTGGCGTGGGCGGTGACGTACCAGGTGATCGGCATCCTCGGCGGCTCGCTGTTCCCGGAGCCGTGGGAGGGTGTGGTGGCGGCGATCGCCCTGACGATCGTGGTCAGCGCGGCTCCCGCCCTGTGGCGCCGGCTCCGCGGCACCCCGGCCCGCTAGACGGGGGCCTCCAGCAGGCTTCCCGCACCCGCGACGGCCTCACTCCCCTCACGCACGACCACCGGCCCCGCCCCTCGCCTCCCCCGCCTCACACGCCACCGTCGGCCGCCCCCCCTCCCCCCCCCGGCACCCGCAACCCGCACCCGCACCCGCACCCGCACTCACGACACCCTCACTGCCCGGCCTCCAGCACCCGGGAGGCTCCGACGGCCAGGTCCCACAGGTCGTCACGGTCGAGCCCGGCCCTCTGCCATGCCTCCCGCACCCGGGTCAGCGGTTCCAGGACGGGTTCCGCGGAGAGGATGAACGTGCCCCAGTGCATCGGGGCCATTCTGCGCGCGCCGAGGTCCAGGGCGGCCTGCACGGCCTCTTCCGGGTCGCAGTGGACGTCGCTGAGCCACCAGCGCGGGTCGTAGGCGCCGATCGGGAGCAGGGCGAGGTCGATGCCGGGGTAGCGGCGGCCGATACGGCTGAACCAGTGGCCGTATCCGGTGTCGCCGGCGAAGTACAGCCGCCGGCCGTCGGGCGCGGTGAGCACCCAGCCGCCCCACAGGCTGCGGCAGGTGTCGGTGAGGGTGCGCTTGGACCAGTGGTGGGCCGGGACGAAGTCGAAGCGGACGCCGGACAGTTCGGCGCCCTCCCACCAGTCCAGTTCGGTGACGCGGGTGAACCGGCGCCGCTGGAACCAGCCTCCGAGTCCGGCGGGGGCGAACACCGGTGTGTCGCGCGGCAGTCGGCGCAGCGTGGGCGCGTCGAGGTGGTCGTAGTGGTTGTGGCTGATGACGACGGCGTCGACGCGCGGCAGGTCCTCCCACTCCACGCCGACGGGTGTGACGCGGGCCGGGGTGCCGAGGATGCGGCGCGACCAGACCGGATCGGTGAGCACGGTCAGTCCGCCGGCCCGGATCACCCAACTGGCGTGCCCCGCCCAGGTGACGGCGAGGGTACGGGCGTCGACGCGGGGCAGCGGGGCGGGAGCGTAGGGCAGGCGGGGGATGTCGGCGAGGCCCTCCTTGCCGGGGCGGACGGCTCCCTCGCGGGCGAAGCGGGCCATGGCCTTGAGGCCGGGCAGCGGGGCGGTGAGCCGGTCGTGGAAGGTCCGCGGCCACACCCGCCGCTCCCCCAGCGGGCGGGGCTCGGCAAGAGGCGGGAACGGCGCCGTACCGGCGACAGGGGCCGGGGACGGCGGCGTGTTCGCGGGTGACGGCGGCGTGTTCGCGACGGGGGCCGGGGACGGCGTCGTGGCCGTGCCGGTGGCGGGCGACTCGGACTGCTGCGTCATCGAGGAGGCTCCCATCGCTGGGCGTCGTCGCGGAGGGCGTCGAAGACGGACCGCACCGTGCTCAACGCGCGGTGCACGTGTGGCAGTTCCAACGGCGCGGGGGACGTGAGGCATTCCGCGCGTTCGGCGTCCGTGCCGCCCAGCAGCGGACCGGTGCTCAGACGCACCCGCAGCGCGGCGAGGTCGTCTCCGAAGCGGTGGCCGCCCGGCGCGGGCATGCCGAGCCGGGCGGTGAGGTACTCCTCCAGGTCCTGCGCGTCGCTCACCCCGTGCCCGGCGAGCGCCGTGCGCAACGGGCCGAGGTCGGCGTACAGGTGGCGGCCGGCCTGCGGCGGGCGGGCCAGGGCGCCGGCGGCGACGACGGCGTGATGCACGGCGGCGGCCATGCGCGCGTGCAGCGCCACGGTGGCGGCGACCCGGGCGGCGACCGGCTCGGGTTCGGTCAGCGCGTAGGCGGCCGCGGCCGCGACGGGTGCGGCGACACGGGCGCCGAGCGCGGTGAGGATGTCCAGTACCCGCGCGTGCAGTTCAGCGCCGCGGCCGTCCGCCGGGAACCGGGCGATCGCCGCGGGCCAGCCCGCCGGCAGCAGCGCGCCGGCCAGGTCGGAGACGACGGTGACCTGACCGGGCAGCATCTCGGCGGGGCTGAGCAGGACGGTGTCGTGGCGGGTGTGCAGGGTGTCGCGCCAGGTCTCGTCGCTCACCAGGTGCAGTCCCTCACCGGCGGCGGCCTCCACCGTCTCGTGGAGCAGTTCCGGCGGGGCGACGGTGCCGGTCGGGTCGTCGGCGAGCGACAGGACCAGCAGCCGCGGTTCGCCGCCTTCGGCACGGACCCTGCGCACGGTCTCCAGCAGGGCGTAGGGATCGGGCACGCCGCCGGACTCGGCGGTGGTCGGCACGTGGAAGACGGGTCTGCCCAGCACGCGCGCGTACGGTCCCCACCAGGCCGCGCAGGGCCGGGGCACCAGGACGTCACCGCCGAGGGCGGCGGTGAGCGCCAGCAGCAGCGCGGGCGCGCCGGGCGCGGCGACGACATGGCAGGGCTCGCCGGGGAGGCCGCGCCGCTCCCAGTAGCCGCAGGCCGCCTCGGTGACGGCGGGTGAGCCGCCCACGGGTTCGGCGTCGGCCCGGTCGGCGGCGGCGCAGACGCGGGCGGTCAGTTCGGGGAGCACCGGCAGTCCGGTGCCGGGCAGTGGGGGGCCGTAGCGGACGGGGCCGTGCCCTTCGGGGTCGGTCCGCCGCATGCGTGCCTCCGCGCAGTCGCTCGTGCCGTGGTGCGGGCCGGTGCCGCGTCACCGCCTCGCCGCTCCGCCTCCAAGTACCCACGTCGTGCGCCCCCCATGGCTCAGGGCGCGGGTCGCGCCGGTCACACCCGCCGCTCGGCTCAGGCGCGGTCCCGTTCGCGCTGCCGCATCCGGTGCGCGGCGGCGCCGGCCGCGCCGAGGATGAGCAGCCCCCCGGCCACCAGGGCGGGCGCCGAGGTGGTGAAGGAGCCGCCCTCACCTGCGTGCACCCCGTGCTCGATCGCCGGGGGCCGGGCGGTGGGCTGCTGCCGGCCGGGTTCCGGCGGGACGGCTTCCTGCCCGGGCGGCAGCGGCTTCTCCCCCTTGCCTCCCGTGCCCGCCGTGTCGTCCTTGTCCTTGCAGGGCGTGAAGGGGGTGTCGGGGCAGGCGGAGGCGGAGGTGGCGCCGTGGGAGGCGTGGGCCACGCTGAACGTGGTGCTCCAGGGCCGGCCCTTGCCGCCCGGCGGTGCCGGACAGGTGCCGTCCACGGTCCAGCCGGCGCCGGATCCGCCGCCGGCCAGGCCCTCGAGATCCTCGGCGGGGACGATCGTGGCGGTGCCCTTGTAGGCGGGCCCGGACAGTTCGTCGTCGCCGCCCGGCACCTTCTGCAGCTTGACGGTGCCGTCCGCGAAGGCGGCCTCGGAGCTGGCGTCGATGCTCTCGGGCGCGGGTCCGCCCGTCGGGTCGCAGGTCACGGACACGGTGACGGTGCCGCCCGGCTCCACCGAGGCGGGACTGATCTGCGCGGCGGGCGCGGCCGGGTCGCCCGGACCGGCCTCCACGGCCGTATCCAGGGGGTCGACCGGGTCGGCCGGGTCATCCGCGGCCCGGGCCGGTGCGGCACCGGCCAGCACGACCAGCGCGGCGACGGACAGGGCACGGGCGGTGCGGCGCATGGGGAGAACTCCTTCGGCCGTACGACTGCGGGCACGGGGGTGTCGTGCCGTACAGCCATCACAGCCGCCGCAGGCCGGGGACGCGCGCGGCCGGACGCCGTTGGGGGGAGGAAGGGCAGCCGACCGGGTGATTCAGCCGGCGCGAGGGCGGCCCACCGGGGGGCGCGGGGAACTGCGCGCTCAGCCCACCACGATCCGCATCCGGCACCGGGGCAGCGGCCCCGGCCCCCACGGTCCTATTCCGCCAGAACGTCGTCCCGCAGCCGCGCCACGCACCGGCTGATCAGCCGGGACACGTGCATCTGCGAGATCCCCAGCTCCTCCGCGATCCGGCTCTGCGTCATGTCGCCGAAGAACCGCATGTACAGGATCGCCCGCTCCCGCTCCGGCAGCGCCGCCAGCCGCGGCCGTACCGCCTCGCGGTCCACGACCGTGTCGAGCGCCGCGTCGGGCGAGCCGAGCGTGTCGGTGAGCGCGTAGCCGCCCTCGCCGCCCGTCATCTCCGCGTCCAGGGACAGCGCGGTGAAGCTCTCCAGCGCCTCCAGACCGGCCTTGACGTCCTCCTCGCTGAGCTGCGCGCGTTCGGCGATCTGGGCGACGGTGGGCCGCTCGCCCGAGACGGTCTGGGACAGGTCCTGGACGGCCGAGCGGACCCGGTTGCGCAGGTCCTGGACGCGGCGCGGCACGTGCAGGGTCCACATGTGGTCGCGGAAGTGCCGCTTGATCTCGCCGGTGATGGTGGGCACGGCGTAGCTCTCGAAGGCGTTGCCGAGTCCGGGGTCGTAGCGGTCGACGGCCTTGACCAGGCCGAGGGCGGCGACCTGGCGCAGGTCGTCGTAGGACTCGCCGCGGTTGCGGAAGCGTCCGGCGAGGCGTTCGGCCATCGGCAGCCACGCCTCGGTGATCTCGGCGCGCAGGGCGTCGCGCTCGGGCCCCGGCGGGAGCGCGCCGAGCCTGCGGAAGGCGTCGGCGGTGTCGGGGGCGTCGTCGTGCGGGTGCGTGCCGGTTCGGGTTCGCATGGTGCGTCGCTCTCCCCTGGGTGCTCTGGGTGGACGGTCACCGGGGGAATGCGGCAGGCCCGGACGGGGTACGCCGGGGCCACGTGCAGCCGCTCCCACGGACGTGCCTCCGGTCCGAAGCACTGATCCTGCGCCTGCCCTCGACCCCGGCGGGCAAACCCGGGCGCAGGTTTTCCGGGATGGCTGCGGGTGACTCGTCCCGTGCCGACGTTCACCGAAGCCTGTGCCACCTGGAGGTACTGCATGAGCAGCAAGGTGTCCGACTACGTCCTCGAGCGGCTGCGCGACTGGGGCGTGGAGTGTGTCTTCGGCTATCCGGGTGACGGCATCAACGGACTGCTCGCCGCCTGGGGACGCGCCGGGGACAAGCCCCGTTTCATCCAGTCCCGGCACGAGGAGATGTCCGCGTTCGAGGCGGTCGGATACGCCAAGTTCAGCGGCCGGCTGGGGGTGTGCGCGGCGACGTCGGGCCCCGGCGCGATCCACCTGCTGAACGGGCTGTACGACGCGAAGCTGGACCATGTGCCGGTCGTCGCGATCGTCGGTCAGACCCACCGCACCGCGATGGGCGGCTCCTACCAGCAGGAAGTGGACCTGCACACGCTCTACAAGGACGTCGCCTCCGACTTCGTGGAGACGGTGACGGTCCCCGAGCAGCTGCCGAACGTGCTGGACCGGGCGATCCGCACCGCGTACGCGCGGCGCGCCCCGACGGCCGTGATCATCCCGGGTGACGTGCAGGAGCTGGACTACGCGCCGCCGGGTCACGCGTTCAAGATGGTGCCCTCCAGCCTGGACCGCAGTTCGTGGACGGCGATCCCCTCGGAGGAGTCGCTGCGCCGGGCGGCGGAGGTCCTGAACGCCGGCGACAAGGTGGCGATCCTCGTCGGGCAGGGCGCGGCCCATGCCCGTGAGCAGGTGCAGCACATCGCCGAGCTGCTGGGCGCGGGCGTGGCGAAGGCGCTGCTCGGCAAGGACGTCCTCAGTGACGAGCTGCCGTACGTGACCGGCTCGATCGGGCTGCTGGGCACCCGCGCGAGCTATGAGCTGATGCGGGACTGCGACACGCTGCTGACGATCGGCTCGTCGTTCCCCTACTCGCAGTTCCTGCCGGAGTTCGGCAAGGCCCGGGCGGTGCAGATCGACATCGATCCGCACATGGTGGGCATGCGCTACCCGTACGAGGTGAACCTGGTCGGTGACGCGAAGGCGACGCTGGACCGGCTGATCCCGATGATCGACTCCGGGCGCGGGCGGGAGTGGTTCGACACGGTCTGCGACAACGTGCAGCACTGGCAGCAGGTGATGGAGCGGCGAGCGCACCTGTCCGCCGACCCGATCAACCCGGAGTACGTCGCCGCCGCGCTGGACCCGCTGCTGCCGGACGACGCGATCATCACCTCCGACTCGGGGTCGACCGCGAACTGGTACGCCCGGCACATCACGATGCGGGGCAGCATGCGCGGCTCGCTGTCCGGCACGCTGGCGACGATGGGCCCCGGGGTGCCGTACGCGATCGGCGCGAAGTTCGCCCATCCGGACCGGCCGGTGGTGGCGCTGGTCGGCGACGGCGCCATGCAGATGAACGGCCTCGCGGAGATGATCACCGCGGCGAAGTACGCCGACCGCTGGCAGGACAAGCGGCTGGTGGTCGCCGTGTGGAACAACCAGGACCTCAACCAGGTGACGTGGGAGATGCGGGCCATGGAGGGCGCGCCGTCCTTCGTGGAGTCGCAGGCGATCCCGGACGTGCAGTACGCGGCGTTCGCCCGTTCGCTGGGCCTGACCGGCGTGCGGGTGGAGAAGCCGGAGGACGTGGAGGCGGGCTGGCGCGCCGGTCTGGAGGCCGACGGGCCCGCGGTGATCGAGTTCCTCACCGACCCCGCGGTGCCGCCGGTGCCGCCGCACGCCACCTGGGAGCAGATGGAGGCCACGATCGCGTCGATCCTCAAGGGCGACGCCGACCGGAACGCCCTGGTCAAGCAGGGCTTCAAGGCAAAGGTGCAGGAGTTCCTGCCGGGCCGGGAGAAGAAGTAACCGCCGAAAGGAGCGGGACATGCAGCGAGGCAGCGACCGGATGAGCGTCCACCGGGACGACGAGATGAAGCACCAACTCCAGGGGCTGCTCCGGTCCGGCCACCCGACCCGGACGGAGGAGTGGCACGACCCGGAACCGGCCGCCGACGACGACCCCGAGGTCTGGGGCGGCCCGGTGGCGCCCGGTGGCCTCGGTTCCTCACTGGAGACCGTTCGGCTGGAGCTGGCGCGGATCCTCGGCCGCGGCTCCTTCCCGGCGACCCCGCACGAACTGATCGGTGTACTGCGCCGCAACAACGCGCCGGACGCGCTCGTGGCCGCGCTGGAGGGGCTGCCCCGCAAGGCGCACTACGGCAACGTCCAGCAGCTGGCCGAGGCGGTCACCGGCACCCCGTCGACACGTACGAAGGGATGATCATGCGTATTGCTTTCCTGACGGCCCCCGAGGGCGTCGAGCAGGTCGAGCTGACCGACCCGTGGCAGGCGGCGAAGGACGCCGGGCACGAACCGGTGCTGGTGTCGACGGAGCCGGGTGAGATCCAGGCGTTCAACCACCTGGACAAGGCCGACACCTTCCCTGTCGACGAGGTCGTGGGGGACGCCTCCGCCGACTCCTTCGGCGGCCTGGTGCTGCCCGGCGGCGTCGCCAACCCGGACTTCCTGCGGATGAACGACAAGGCGGTGGCGTTCGTCAAGGACTTCTTCACGCAGGGCCGCCCGGTCGCCGCGATCTGCCACGCCCCGTGGACGCTGGTCGAGGCCGATGTCGTACGGGGCCGGGAGCTGACCTCGTGGCCGAGCCTCCGGACGGACATCCGCAACGCGGGCGGCACCTGGGTCGACGAACAGGTCAAGGTCTGCGACCACGGGCCGAACAAGCTGGTCACCAGCCGCAAGCCGGACGATCTGAAGGCCTTCTGCGCGACGTATCTGGACGTGTTCGCGCAGGAGCAGTCCGCCTGAGCGGCGGGTCGTCCCGGCGGGAAGTCCGGGCCGGCCGCCCGAGTGGCGGCCCGGCGGCCCGGCCGGCCGTCCGAGTGGCGGCCGGCCAGGGTGGCCGGTGAGCGGCCGGCGGCGGCAGGTCAGGAGCGGGGAGTCGCCGACTCCCCGCTTCCGCGTTCCCGGGCGCCTTCCCGGGTGCGGCCGGCCGCGACGGGACGGCTCGGATTGCGGCGCAGGTACTCGCCCTCGAGCTGCGCCATGCGTTCGTTGTGGGCGCGCAGCGCGTCGTTGGAGCCGTACAGCAGGGTGTCGTGACGCGTGCGGTGGATCGTCTCCAGCTCCCTCATCAGCTGCTGGTCGTCCAGTCGCTCTGGGTCGACTCCGCTCATGGTGGTCCCGTCCGGTCGGTCGTGTTCGTGTCTGCGGTCCGGGTACCCGCCCGGTGAGCACTACCCCCGAGCGCGTCACGGGAGGGAGCCATGGATCTCGCCTTTCTGCATCCACTCTATGAACAGTCCGGCCCCTGGGCCTCCGTGTACGTCGACCTCTCACGCCATGCGGAGGACACGGCGCACGAGCGGGAACTGACGGCGCAGGCGGTGGCGCGGGAGCTGGCCGGGCAAGGAGCGGACGAGGCGACCTGCCGGGCGGTGCGCGAGGCCGTGGACGAGTTGCGCCATGCGAGTGATCCCCACGGGCGCGCGTTGTTCGCCCGGGACGGCGAGGTGGTGCTGGATCCGCCGCTGGCCCGGACGCCGGTCCGGGGCAGCTCGGCGCAGTGGGCCCCGCTGCCGCGGGTGTCGCCGCTGCTGGAGCTCGCCGGAGAGGATCCGGTGTGTGTGGTGGCGTACGTCGACCGCAAGGGCGCGGATTTCGAGCTGCGCTCCGGTCTGGGCAGCCAGGGAGCCGGCTCGGTCGGCGGGCGGCAGTGGCCGGTGCACCGCACCAGCTCCGTCGACTGGTCGGAGCGCCATTTCCAGTTGCGAGTGGAGAACACCTGGGAGCACAACGCGGCGGAGATCGCCGACGCGCTCGCGGTGTGCCAGGAGGAGTCCCGCGCCGATCTGCTGATCCTGGTGGGTGACGCGCGCGAGCGGCGGGCCGTGCGCGAGCGGCTGCCGCAGCGGCTGCACGGCTGTGTGGTGGAGGCCGACCACGGCAGCGGCAGCCGGCTGCTCGACGAGGAGGTGGAGCGGGCGCGCGCCGAGCATGTACGGCGACGGGCGCGGGAGGACCTGGACCGCTTCCTGGCCGCCCGCACACCCGGCGGCGAGGGCCGCACGGCCGCCGCGGAAGGTGTGCCGGCGCTGGTGGAGGCGGCCCGTGAGCACCGCATCGACGAGCTGCTGATCCGGCCCGACGGCCCGGACACGCACCGCGAGGTGTGGATCGGCGAGGATCCGGACCAGGTGGCGGTGCGCCGCGCGGAGCTGAAGACGCTCGGCGAGCAGCACTCGTGGTCGGCGCGGGCCGACGACGCCCTGCTGCGCTCCGTGGTGACGACGGGCGCCCCGGCCATCTCGGTCACCCCGGCCCTGCCGGAACACACCGACGACACCCCGGCGGGCGGCCTCGGAGCCCTGCTGCGCTGGAGCTGACCGCACACACCAGGAGGGGGCGGGCCCGGTCGGACCCGCCCCGTCCGGCGCTCACGGCCTGCGGGGCCGCCCCACCGGTCGTTCACGGCCGGCGGACCCATCCCATCCGTCGTTCACCGCCGGCGGACCCGCCCCACCCGTCGTTCACGGGCGGCGGACCCGCCGCCCGCGCCTCGCGTTCCGGCTAGCGCGCTCGCTCCACCCGTCGCTCGTCCCACACCGGCTCCGGGGTCTCGCGGACGTGGCCGTCCGTGCCGAAGACCAGGTAGCGGTCGAAGGAGCGGGCGAACCAGCGGTCGTGGGTGACGGCGAGGACCGTGCCCTCGAACGCCTCCAGGCCCTCCTGGAGCGCCTCGGCGGACTCCAGGTCGAGGTTGTCCGTCGGCTCGTCCAGGAGCAGGGCGGTGGCACCGGCGAGTTCCAGCAGCAGGATCTGGAAGCGGGCCTGCTGGCCGCCGGAGAGGCGGTCGAAGGACTGCTCGGCCTGCTGGGTGAGCTCGTAGCGGCGCAGCCGGGACATCGCGGCGCCCCGGTCCTGGGAGTGCTCCGTCCACAGGATGTCCAGCAGGGGGCGGCCCACCAGCTCCGGGTGGGCGTGGGTCTGCGCGAAGTGCCCGGGCACGACCCGCGCACCCAGCTTCCAGCGACCCGTGTGGGCCACGTCCTCACCGGCGAGCAGGCGCAGGAAGTGCGACTTGCCGGAGCCGTTGGAGCCGAGGACGGCGACCCGCTCGCCGTAGAAGACCTCCAGGTCGAACGGTTTCATCAGGCCGGTGAGTTCGAGGCCCTCGCAGGTGACGGCGCGCACGCCGGTGCGGCCGCCCTTGAGGCGCATGGTGATGTCCTGTTCGCGGGGCGGCTCGGGCGGCGGTCCGGCCTCCTCGAACTTGCGCAGCCGGGTCTGGGCTGCGGCGTACCGGGAGGCCATCTCATGGCTGACGGCGGCGGCCTGACGCAGGTTCAGCACCAGCTTCTTCAGCTGGGCGTGCTTCTCGTCCCAGCGGCGGCGCAACTCCTCGAAGCGGGCGAAGCGTTCCCGGCGGGCCTCGTGGTACGTGGCGAAGCCACCGCCGTGCACCCAGGCGTCGGCACCGGCCGGCCCGGGCTCCACCGAGACGATCTTCTCGGCGGCGCGGGAGAGCAGTTCGCGGTCGTGGGAGACGAAGAGCACGGTCTTGCGCGTCTCCCGCAGCCGTTCCTCCAGCCAGCGTTTGCCGGGCACGTCGAGGTAGTTGTCCGGTTCGTCGAGCAGCAGCACCTCGTCGGTGCCGCGCAGCAGCGCCTCCAGCACCAGCCGCTTCTGCTCACCGCCGGACAGCGTGCGCGCCTGCCGCCACTGCGCCTTCTCGTAGGGCACGCCGAGCGCGGCCGTGGTGCACATGTCCCACAGCGTCTCCGCCTCGTAGCCGCGCGCCTCCGCCCAGTCGGACAGGGCCTGGGCGTACCGCATCTGGGCGGCCTCGTCGTCGACGGTGAGCAGGGCGTGCTCGGCGGCGTCGACGGCGGCCGCGGCCTCGCGAATCCGGGGCGACGCGACGGAGACCAGCAGGTCGCGTACGGTCGTGTCGTCCCGTACGGACCCGACGAACTGCCGCATCACGCCGAGCCCGCCGCTGACGGTGACAGTCCCGCCGTGCGGTTTCAGCTCACCGGAGATCAGCCTGAGCAGCGTGGTCTTGCCGGCGCCGTTCGGGCCGACGAGCGCGACGACGGCGCCTTCGCCGACCCGGAAGGACACGTCGCCGAGCAGGGCCCTCCCGTCGGGGAGGTAGTACTCCAGGTGCGCGGCTTCCAGATGTCCCATGGGCAGGCATTCTCCGGTGCGGTGAGGAACGGCGGCAAACTCTTAAACGCGGGGCCGGCGGCGGGCCCGGCGGACACCCGTCATTCGGCGTCCGGGACGGGTTCTCCCGTCGGCCCCGCCTCGCCCGGCGGCACCACCGTCTCGTCCGCCCACGTCAGAGCCGTCCAACCGGTGGACGGGGTGCCCTCCAGCACGACCACGCCGGTGTTGCGCAGGGGGTGCGCGGCGGCGAAGGGGACGTCGACGTTCGCGGCGCGGACGGCGGTCCACATGCGGATCACCGCACCGTGGCTGACCAGGGCGGCCGTCCCGGCGCCGGTCGCCGCGGCCTCGGCGACCACCGCGTCGTAGCGCTCCAGCACCTCGTCGCCGCTCTCGCCGCCGGGCAGGCGCAGTGCGGTGTCCCCGGCCGCCCAGGCGAACACGGTCTTCATGTACAGCTCGCCCTGGGCACTGTCACCGGGCAGCATCTCCAGGTCGCCGGCGGTGACCTCCCGGATGCCGTCACGGACGCGCACCTCGAGGCCGCGGGCGGCGGCCAGCGGGGCGGCGGTGAGCTGGGTGCGGATCAAGGTGGAGGCGTAGAGCGCCGTGATGTCCTCGTCCGCCAGCGCCTCGGGCAGCGCGGCGGCCTGCTGTTCACCGAGGGCCGTCAGAGCGGGTCCGGGCACGCCCGTGTCCAGCAGATGCCGCACGTTGGAGGGGGTCTCGGCGTGGCGGACGAGCAGCAGACGCATGCGGCGGTCTCCGTGCGGTGTGGCCCCCCCGGTCGGCAAACGGCCACTTCAGGGTACCTGCCAGGGTATGAGTCCCGATCTCGACCTCACCGCGCCCCGCTCCGGGGGCCCTCGTCTGCGGCAGAAGCTGTTCGCCCTGGACCGCCGTCTCTTCGAGTTCGCCGCCGAGCGGAACTGGCCGGCCGCCGAGCCGGTGCTGCCCCGGCTGAGCCGCAGCGCCAACCACGGTCTGCTCTGGTTCGCGACGGCGGCCGCCATCGCGGCGAGCCGCACCCCCCGGGGCCGCCGGGCCGCCGCCCGCGGGGTGGCCTCGCTCGCGCTGGCCTCGCTGACCGTCAACACCCTCGGCAAGCGCTCGGTGCGCCGCGAACGGCCGGTGCTGGACCCGGTGCCGCTGGTTCGGCAGCTGAAGCGGCAGCCGATCACGACGTCGTTCCCGTCGGGCCACGCGGCGTCGGCGGCCGCGTTCGCCACCGGGCTGGCGCTGGAGTCCCCGGCCTGGGGCGCGGCCGTGGCGCCGGTGGCGTTCTCGGTGGCGATGTCCCGGGTCTACACCGGCGTGCACTTCCCGAGCGACGTCCTGGCGGGCGCGGCGCTCGGCGCGGGCGCCGCCTTCGCCGTACGCGGCCTGGCGCCCACCCGGGCCCAGCCGGCGGCGCCGGCCCGGCCGCGCGCGGACGCCCCGGCGCTGCCGGACGGGCGGGGTCTGGTGCTGGTGGCGAACACCGCGGCGGGCACCGCCGACCGGGTGCGGGCGCTGCGGGACGCGCTGCCGGCCGCGGAGGTCGTGGAATGCGCGCCGCAGGACGTGCCCGCGGAGCTGGAGAAGGCGGCGGAGCGGGCCGTCGTGCTCGGCGTGTGCGGCGGTGACGGCACGGTCAACACGGCCGCCGAGGTCGCCCTGCGCCGCGGGCTGCCGCTGGCGGTGCTGCCGGGCGGCACGCTGAACCACTTCGCCCTCGATCTGGGCCTGGAGGACGTCCGTGATCTCGCCGGAGCGCTGACGCGGGGCGAGGCGGTGCGCGTGGACGTGGGCCGGTTCACCTCCGGCGAGCGGCGCGGCATCTTCGTCAACACGCTCAGTCTCGGCGTGTATCCGGAGCTGGTGCGGGAGCGGGACCGCTGGGCGCATCGCGTCGGCGGCTGGCCGGCCGGGGTGCTGGCGGCGCTGCGGGTGCTGCGCGCGGACCGGCATCCGCTGGAGGCGGAACTGGGCGGCCGGCCGCACCCGCTGTGGCTGCTGTTCGTCGGCAACGGCACCTACCACCGCATGGGCCTCACCCCGGGCCGCCGCCTGGACCTGGCGGACGGGCAGCTGGACGTGCGGGTCGTGCACGGTGGGCGCCACCCCGCCCTGCGGCTGCTGGCCGCAGCCGTCGCGGGCCCGCTCACCCGCTCCCCCGCGCACGCCGCGGTGCAGGTGCCCCGGCTGCGGCTGGCCGGCGTCGCCCCGGGCACGCTGCTCGCGTACGACGGTGAAGTGGCCGAGGTGCGGGGCGAGGTGACGGTGGAGAAGCTGCCGCAGGCGCTGACCGTCTACCGGCCCGGGGCCGGGAGCTGACGAGCCGTCAGTCCACATGTCAAAACGCGCATCTCATCATGCGGCCGACGCGCGTACCGTGTCGAGCACCGGCCGGGGCATCCGGCCGGGCTCGACGAGGAGGGCACAGCCATGCCGGAAGCGCAGGAGACGGCCGTCTACACGCACGGGCACCACGCGTCGGTGCTGCGATCGCACACCTGGCGTACCGCCGCCAACTCGGCCGGTTACCTGCTCGGCGCGCTGAAGCCGCACATGAGGATCCTGGACATCGGCTGCGGTCCGGGCACCATCACCGCCGACCTGGCCGCACTCGTCCCGGACGGGCACGTCACCGGCGTGGACCGGGCGGCGGGCGTCCTGGAGCAGGCGCGGGCCGAGGCCGCCGGGCGGGGTCTGACGAACGTCGCCTTCGCCACCGCCGACGTGCACGCCCTCGGCTTCCCGGACGACACCTTCTGCGTGGTCCACGCCCACCAGGTGCTGCAGCACGTCAGCGACCCGGTGCAGGCGCTGCGCGAGATGAAGCGGGTCACGCGGCCCGGCGGCTTCATCGCGGTCCGTGACGCGGACTACGCGGCGATGACCTGGTACCCGCACGTGCCCGGGCTGGACGACTGGCTGGCGCTGTACCGCCGGGTCGCCCGCGCGAACGGCGGCGAGCCGGACGCCGGCCGCCGGCTGACGGCGTGGGCGCGCGCGGCCGGCCTGACCGACGTCACAGCGACCTCCAGCACCTGGACGTACGCCACGCCCGAGGAGCGGGAGTGGTGGAGCGGTCTGTGGGCCGAGCGCACGACGGCCTCCGCGTTCGCCGGGCTGGCCGTCGCCGGCGGGCACGCCACCGAGGAGGAACTGGCCGCCGTGGCGGCGGCCTGGCGGGAATGGGGTGGGCACGAGGACGGCTGGTTCGCGGTGCTGCACGGCGAAATTCTGTGCCGGAAGGAAGTCTGAATCCCTCTTTTCGGGAAACCCGGAAAGCAGGAGGTTCAGACTATGGTTCCCATCCTGCTGGTACTGCTTCTCGCGATCGTGCTTTTCGGTCTCGGATTCGCAGTGAAGGTCCTGTGGTGGATCGCGTTGGCGGTCCTGGTGGTATGGCTTCTGGGATTCCTGCTGCGGAGCACAAGTGCGGCAGGCGGCAGGGGCCGTTGGTACAGGTGGTGACAGAACCACCGCCGGTGGTGACACAACCGTACAGGTGACTCCCAGGGGCTTTCCCCGGGAGTCAGGGGACTTCCCCGGGACGCATTCCCGGGGAAGTCCTCATTCCCGGGGAAGCAGCGGTCCGAGCGGCCCGAGGTCCAGATTGAGGTCCTCGGGCCGCAGCCCGTAGCGGTCTCGCAGTTCCGCCATGCGGTCCTCCAGCAGCATCAGGGTCAGCCCGATGCGCTCCTCCTGCTCCTCGGTCAGGCCGCCCTCGTCGAAGCGGCGCACGGCCTGGCGCTCCATGAGCTGACGCAGCAGCTCCACCACCGTCAGGACGAGCTTGACCAGGTCCCGCTCCACCGTGTCGGGATCGAGGTCCATGCGGCGGTCTGTCACGGCACCTCCTTGCGCGCGGGGACCAGGGGGTCGAACGGCGACGGCACCTGCGCGTTCACCGAGCTGATCAGGGCGTTGAGGTCGATGCGCACCAGATCGACGTCGGCGATGCGCAGGGTGATGTCCCCCGTGATCACCACTCCGCCGGCCAGCAGCCGGTCCAGCAGGTCCACGAGCGCGATCTCACGGCGTTCGACGACGGTCACCCGGATCCCTCCCCCACCGGCCGCGGCGTCTCCACGAACGAGTAGGCGGCCCACGGACCCGTGAGTTCCACCCGCATTCCCGGGACGTCGTCCTTCGTCCGGTCCACGAGTTCCACGAATTCCTCCGAGGCCGCCCGCGGCACCAGATAGGCGGCATTGAGCACATTGCGTCCGGCCGCGCCGGAAAGCGCCGGGTTCTGCGGCGCGTGCACCCGGGAATCGACGGCGTGCGCGGAAAGGGACTCGTGCAGCCGCGTGGCGAATTCCTCGGCCTTCTGCCACATGTCCTCGTTCTCCCTGGCGCGCATGCTGCGCCGGCGCAGATAGTCCCGCCCCGACGCGGCCGGCGCCGCCCCGGAGGAGGCCTGCGGTGACGGGGTCCCGCGCTGCGCCTCCTCGCCCTGGGCCTCCGCGTACACCTTCACGCCCCATTCGACCTTGTCCTGGAGCCGGTCCAGGGTGCGCCGGAAGTCCCGCTCGCGGGCCTCCATCATGGTGCGCACCCCGCTGTCGTCGTGGAAGACGGTGCCCAGGCGCAGCGGCAGCGGCGTGGTGACGACGGTCAGCGCGTCGATCACGCCCTGATGGGCGCGGGCGGTCGCGGTCACCCAGTCGAGGTCCTCCAGGTGCGCCCGCAGCGGCTCCTCGGCGAAGTCCCGCGCCGGGACCTCGCTGTAGACGGCCACCAGCCCGTGGTGGGTCAGATGCCGGGGCGGCGCGCCGCCCACCCCCGTCAGCTGCGCCTGGAGGGGCGCGCTGAACGGGCGGCAGACGGCGTAGACGTACCGCAGTCCGGTCATGGGGCCTCCTCCTGGCCGTGTCCGGGCTCCAGCTCCGCCAGCCGGGCCCGCAGCTCGGCGTTCTCGCGGGTGAGTTCGTCGCGGCGGGCACGGCTGGACAGCGCCGGATCGGTCTCCCACCAGTCGATGCCCATCTCCTTGGCCTTGTCCACCGAGGCGACGATGAGCCGCAGCTTGATGGTGAGCAGTTCGATGTCGAGCAGGTTGATACGGATGTCACCCGCGATGACGATGCCCTTGTCCAGGACACGCTCGAGGATGTCGGCGAGGTTGGCTCCGCTGCCGCCCCCGTAGGGCTCGGGCATGCGGCCGGACATGGGGCTGGGGGTGGTCATCGCCGGCTCCCGGAGTACTCGTCCTCGTCCTCCTCCTCTTCCTCGTACTCGTCATCGGCGTCCCCGGCGCCCTCGTCCTCGTAGCCCTCCTCGGGCTCGTCCTCGTACTCGCCCTCCTCCTCGTCGTACGGCTCCTCGTCCTCGTCCTCCTCCTCGTCCTCGTCCTCGGAGGCTTGCCGGTCGGCGTTCTCGGGGGCCTGCTCGTCCTCGTCCTCGTCGGTGTCCTCGTCGTCGTACTCGTCCTCGGCCTCGCCGCCGTCCGTCTCCTCGCCTTCCCCCTCCTCGCCTTCCGCCTGCTCGGCCTCCAGGGCCTCCTCGTGGCTGCGGACGACCTCGCCGTCCTGGATCTCGCCGCGCCAGCCCTCGTCCGCCTCTCCCTTGAGGGTGATGAAGCGGGCGTAGTTCTTCAGGTCGAGCCGGGCCCGGCGGCCCTGGGCGCGCCAGATGTTGCCGGTCTTCTCGAACAGACCGGAGGGGTAGTACTCGATCACCAGCAGGACACGGGTGAGGTTGTCCGCGAGCCGGTGGAAGGTGACCGCGCCCTTCGTGGTGCCCTTGGCGCCCTCCGACGTCCAGGCGATGCGGTAGTCCGGTACCTGCTCGGTGGTGGTCGCCTTCCAGCTGCGGCTGGACCAGAACACCTTGGCCTGCCAGTCGGAATGGGTGTCGTCGGCGCGGCTCGCGCTCTTGACGCCCTTGGCGAAGGTGCTGAAGTCCTGGTAGCGCGTCCACTGGTCGTAGGCGGTGCGCAGCGGCACACCGACGTCGATGTGCTCGATGATCACGGTCGGCTTGTTGCCGGCGCGTCCCTTGCCGCCCTTCTTGCCACCGCCGCCGAGGCCCTTCAGCTTGTCCATCACGCTGTCCTTGGCTCGGGAGGTGCCGAGTTCCAGGGCGGTGCGCAGCGGGCCCTTGCCCTCGGCGAGCTTGCGCCCGCCGTCCAGGGCCAGCTTGGCGAAGCCCGGGCTGTTGCCCTCGGCGATGTCGTTCAGTTTCACGGTGGTCTCACCGAGCTTGCGCCCGACGCCGCTGAGCATCCGGGTCGCCTGCGCGGCGAGGTAGTCCTGCAGTTCGGACTTGAGCCGGTCGGCGGCCTCGCTGTGCGCCAGGTCGGCGAGCGGATTCTTGTCCGTGGCGCCCTTGGCTGCGCCTGCCGCGCCCCGCGCCGCGGAGCCGGCCGATCCCAGGGTGTCGGTCATCGCTCACCGCCTCCCTTCTGCTGCCCGCCCCCACCGGCGGACTTCCCCGCCGACCTGCGGGCCGAGGCGGTCTTCTTGGCGGCGCCGGAGCCCGGCGCCTTCTTGGCGGCCTTCTTGGCGGGGGCGGCCTTCTTGGCCGGAGCCTTCTTGGCCGCCTTCTTCGCCTTCTGGGCCGAACCCGCCGTCTTCTTCGCCGGGGCCCGGCGCTCGCCGCGCGACCCCTGAGAAGCGGCGTCGCCGTCGTCCTCGTCCCGGTCGTCGTCGTCCTCGTCCCGGTCCTCGTCGCGCTCGTCGTCCCGGTCCTCGGCCTCGTCCTCGGGCTCCTCCTCCCGGTCCTCCGGCTCCTCGTCCCGGTCCTCCGGCTCCTCGTCCTCGTCGTCCCGCTCACCGCGGGAAGAGCCGCCGGAGACCTGCCCGCGCAGATCCGCCGTACGGGAGTGCAGCCGGTCGGCGAGGGCGCCGATCTGCCGCTCGACGAGGGCGCCGGAGGCGGCCTTGCCGACGCCGCGCAGGTCCCCGCGCAGCTGGTCCCCGATCTCCTTGATCTGGGGATTGTTCTTCAGCTGCTGGTTCACCAGGTCGGCGACCATGCGCGGGCTGAGGTTCATCCGCTTGCCGGCGACCATGCTGCCGACGGCGATCGCCAGTTTCGCTTTCTTGGTACGTCCGAGGACGTATCCGGCCCCTACCGCGAGGCCCAGTCCCACTCGGTTCATTGCGCTGTCCACTCACCTGTTCCCGCGCTCGCGCGCGTCGCAGTCTCCAGCCGGTCGAGAAGCTCGTCCTCCTGGCGGTCGAACTCCTCCTCGCTGATCTCTCCGGCCTCCAGCCGCTCCTCCAGACGGGCCAGTTCGGTCCGGACGGTGGCCGGGTCGTAGTAGATCCGCTCGGCCTCCTGGAGCACCTGTCTGATCACCCACGCGCTGCCGCGCGCCGGGGCGAACGGCAGCAGCAGCACCTCGCCGAGCAGGCCCATGTCCTCACCCCTCTTCGGTGTCCGCACTGCCGGCCAGGGTGGCCGTGTGCTCGGCCGGGCCCGGGTCGACGAAGCTGTAGGGCGGCAGCGGTCCGTTGACGCGGATCTCCAGCTGCGGCAGGTCCTTGCGGGCCTGCTCGACCGCGGCCAGGAACTGCTCGGCGCTGTCCTTGTTCACCAGGAACGACGTGTTGGCCAGCCAGCCGGTGGACTCCGGGCCCGCGCTGACCGCGTCGGCGTTCGGCTCCAGCAGCCGCTGCAGGACCGTGCCGTCCTCGGCCTCCTTGGCCTTCACGGCGGCGGCGACCATCTCGCCGAGGCGCAGCTTGTCGTCGTAACTCCCGCCGCCCGCACGCCGGTTGGCCTCGGCCAGGGTGCGGATCTCCGGGCTTTCGGACATCACCCGGTGCAGGACCGCCTCTTCCACGTGGTTGGCCTTGATGTTGTACTCCACGCGGTTGTCGAGGGCGCGCAGGCGTTCCTTGTAGTGGTCGGCCCGCTCGGTGAGCACCGAGGTGACGGTGTCGTCGTCGGGGGCGACGCTGCCGAACCGCATGGGCAGCACACAGCCGGCCGCGCCTGCCTCGCCGAGCACGTTCTGGTGGGCGAGCAGGTCGCGCCGCTTGGGGCGCAGCCCCTCGGGGGCGTCGCTGACGACGGCCGCCAGCTCACCCGCCCTGAGGATGCGGACGGGACGCGCGGGCTCGCCGACCCCGTCCATCCCCTCGGGGAGCTTCGGGTGGGAACTCGCCGTGATCCCGTAGACGTACGTGCTCACTCCTGCTCCTCCTTACGGCGGGCGGACGAGCTCTTGCGGGGCCGCCGCTGCTCGGTCTCACCCTCGCCGCGTGCTTCCTTGAACGCGTCCGAGATGGTCTGCGCGGCACCGGACAGGGCGCCCTTGGACTTGCCGCGCGCACCGGACTCGGTGATCTCGCCGACCAGGTCGGGCAGGCCGGGGTCCTTGCGCGGCCCGGCCTCCAGGTCGAGCCGGTTGCACGCCTCGGCGAAGCGCAGATAGGTGTCGACGCTGGCCACCACGACCCGTACGTCGATCTTCAGGATCTCGATGCCGACGAGGGAAACCCGCACGAACGCGTCGATGACCAGCCCCCTGTCGAGGACGAGCTCGAGAACGTCGTAGAGGCCGCTGCTGCCGCCTCCGCCGCCGGACTGCTGTGCCGGGACAACGGTCATGCCGACCGTGCCTCCTTCTGTCGTGATCGTGTGTGTTCGGTCGTCGAGAGCGGCCCGCTACCGGCCGCGGGCGTCGGACCGGCCGCGCTCGTAACGACGGACCTTCCGGTAACCGGTGAGCTGACCCTCGGGGTCCAGCTCCACCTCGTAGCTCGCCATCAGGCTCATCGTGTCGGGGACCCGGGCGAGTTCGAGGACTTCCACCTCCAGTGCCCAGCCGTCCTCCGTCTGCTCGAAGGACGACACGGACTCGGGGTTCATACCGGTCAGCTCGGCGAGCTGGGCCCGTGCGTTGCGGAGCACCTCCATCGGCCTGAGCCGCGACTGGGCGGTCTTCCGCTCCTGTGCGGGTTCCCGTTCCTCCGCGGGCTCCCGCTCTTCGGGTTCGTTCGGTGAATTCTGCGAATCTCGCGTGTTCTTTGTGTTCGCCATGGCCACCTCTCTCCTCCGTGTGGCCGCTCGTTCCATGGCCAAACCTTCACGGTGGCAGGCGCAAGCGGCGCGGCCGGTTCCGCTCGCACAGGGTGGCCGGTCAGCCGCGCAGCGCGTCGAGCCTGCGGCGGGCGGGCCCGAGGGCACGGCCGCGGGCCGGCAGCCCGGCCCACGGGTTGGTACGGGCCTGCTCGACGGCGTCGGCGAGGGTCCAGCGGCGGGCGTCGACGCCGGGATCGTCCAGCTGGTCCCAGGTGAGCGGGACGGCGACGGGCGCGCCGGGCAGGGCCCGCACGGTGAACGGGGCGACGGCGGTCTGCGCGTAGGCGTTGCGCTGGATGTCCAGGTAGAGCCGGTCGCCGCGGTCCTTCTTGCGGGCGGCGGTGGTGAGCCGCTCGGGGTGCCCGGCGGCGAGCAGCTCGGCCACGTCGCGCGCGAACTGCCGTACGGTGTCGAAGTCCTGATGGCCGGCCAGCGGCACGACGACGTGGACCCCTCTCGATCCGGTGGTCATCGGGGCCGACGGCAGGCGCAGCTCGTCGAGCAGGCCGCGCAGCCACCGGGCGGCGTCCCGGACGGCCTCGAAGTCGTCACCGAAGGGGTCGAGGTCGAAGACCATCCGGTCGGGCACGTCGACACCGCCGGTGCGGGAGAGCCAGCGGTGAAAGGTGAGACAGGCCTGGTCAGCGAGGTAGACGAGGGTGGAGGTGTCGTCGCACACGGTGTGGCACACCGTGCCGTCCTCCTTGGCCAGCTCGACGCGGGTGATCCACTGCGGATAGTGCTCCGGGGTGTTCTTCTGCATGAACCGGGGCCCCTCGATCCCGTCGGGATGCCGCTCGAGCATCAGCGGCCGGCCGCGCAGATGCGGCAGCATGAACGCGGCGACGGAACGGTAGTAGTCGACGAGATCGCCCTTGGTGTACTCCTTGGCTCCGGGCCCGCCCGGGAAGAGGACCTTGCCGGGCCGGTGCACCGGCACGCTGCGGCGCCCGGCCCGCACCGTCCGTGTGCCGTCGCGGTCGCTCACCGCACGACCGCCTCCCCGACCAGCAGCCGTCCGGCCGCCGCGATGGACTCGGCGTCGATGCCGGCGGCGCGCAGCTGCTCCTCGGGCGTGGCCGAGCCCGGCATGTTCCGCACCCCGAGCCGGACCAGCCGAGGCACCGGACGCCCGTCGGAGAACGCCTCCGCAACGGCGTCGCCGAGCCCGCCCTCGGGGTGGTGGTCCTCGACGGTGAGCAGGCAGCCGGTCTCCTCGCCGGCCCGCCGCAGCGTCTCGGCGTCGACGGGCTTGACCGAGTACAGATCGATCACCCGCACGGCGATGTCCTGCGCGGCCAGCGCGTCCGCGGCGGCCAGCGCCTCGGGCACGGTGACCCCGGCCGCGACGATCGTCAGCCGGTCGCGGCCGGAGGAGCGCAGCACCTTGCTCCCGCCGACCGGGAACTCCTCCTCGGGCCCGTACAGCACCGGGCTCTTGCCGCGCGAGGTGCGCAGATAACGGACGCCGTCCAGCTCCGCCATGGCGGCGACCAGCTTCGCCGTCTGGTTGGCGTCGCAGGGGTAGAGGACGGTGGAGCCGTGCACGGACCGCATCATCGCCAGGTCCTCCACGCCCATCTGGGAGGGCCCGTCCTGCCCGATGGCCACCCCGGCGTGCGAGCCGACGAGATTGATGCCGGAGCCGCTGATGGCGGCCATGCGCACGAAGTCGTGCGCGCGGGTGAGGAAGGCGGCGAAGGTCGCGGCGTACGGCACCCAGCCGCGCGCGGCGACGCCGACGGCGGCGGCGACCATCTGCTGCTCGGCGATGTAGCACTCGATGTACCGCTCGGGGTGCTCCTTACCGAAGAGCTCCGCCCGCGTGGAGTCGCCGACCTCTCCGTCGAGCGCGACGACGTCGCCGCGCCCGTGTCCGAGGGCGGCGAGGGCCTTGCCGTAGGCGTCCCGCGTGGCGGCCTCCTCGCCCTTGTCCCAGCGGGGCAGCTCATAGGGCGAGGTGGTCGCGGAACGCACCACGGTGACGGTCGGCGGCTCGTGCACCTGCACCCGCAGGTCACGCACCCCGCCGAGCTGTTCGATGGCCTCCTCGGCCTCCGGCAGCGGCTTGCCGTGCAGCCCCTCCCGGTCCTGGACGCCCTCGACGCCCTTGCCCTTGAGGGTGCGGGCGATGATCGCGGTGGGCTGCCCGGCGGTGGACAGGGCCTCGCCGTAGGCGCGGTCGACGGCGTCCACGTCGTGGCCGTCGATCTCGATGGTGTGCCAGCCGAAGGCCCGGAAGCGGCGGGCGTAGGCGTCGAGGTCGTGGCCGTGCCGGGTGGGTCCGCGCTGCCCGAGCCGGTTGACGTCGACGATGGTGACGAGATTGTCGAGGTGCTCGTGCCCGGCGTGCTCGGCGGCCTCCCACACCGAGCCCTCGGCGAGTTCGCTGTCGCCGGTGAGCACCCACACGCGGTAGCCGTCGTGCTCGAGCCGCTTGCCGGACAGGGCGATGCCGACCCCGACGGGCAGGCCCTGCCCGAGCGAACCGGTGGCGGTCTCCACCCAGGGCAGCTGCTGCGGGGTCGGATGCCCCTCGAGCCGGCTGCCGAGCTTGCGGAAGGTGAGCAGTTCCTCGTCGTCGATCGCCCCGGCCGCCTTGTACGCGGCGTACAGCAGCGGCGAGGCGTGGCCCTTGGAGAGCACGAACCGGTCGTTGCCGGGGTGGTCGGGCCTCTCGAAGTCGTAGCGCAGGTGGTTCGCGAGCAGGACGGCCATCAGATCGGCCGCGGACATCGAGGACGTCGGGTGCCCGGACCCCGCGGCGGCGGCCGCGCGCACGCTGTCCACGCGCAACTGCTGACCGAGTTCGACGAGTTCACCGGTGTTCATGAGTCTCCTTGAGCGTCGGAATCGGTTGCGTCGGTGCGGGTGTCATCACTGCGGGTGTCACTGCCGGTCTGGTCGCTGCCCGTCGCGCCGGTGCGCTTGACCGGCCCGGGAGCGGGGTGGTCCGCGTCGAGGGCGTCGGGCCCGGGCCGCCGGGCCGGCGCGGGCTCCTGCCGCCCGGGTGCCCCGGGTGTCCGGGCCAATTCCGGTGAGGCCGTGTCCAGCGGCACCGCCCAGGACCGCACGAGTCCCAACTGGACGCCTTGGCGCGGCAGTACGGCGTCGAGCAGCCAGTCCGCGGCGACACGCACCCGGTTGCCGGGCATCGCCGCGAGGTGGTAGCCGCGGGTGACCAGGCCCGCGAGCGGCCCGGACAGCGGGACGCCCAGCGGGTTGGCGGAGGCCTGCGCGCCGCCGAGGTCGACGACGAACCCCAGGTCCCGGTGCCGGTAGGACCGCAGCGCGCCACCGGTCAGCGAGGCGGCCACGTTCTGCGCGGCGACCTTCCCCTGCCGCCACGCGTGCTGCGCCGTCATCGGGGTGTACGACCCCGGCTCGTCCAGATCCGGTACGGCGGCGGCGTCACCACAGGCGAAGACCTCGGGCCGCCCCGGCACCCGGAGGGTGGGCTCGACCAGGAGCCGTCCGCGCTCCAGCGGCAGCCCCAGCGACTCGGCGAGCGGATCGGGCCGGACGCCGACGCACCACACCAGGGTCCTGGTGGCCACGAACTCGCCGTCGGTGAGCAGGACGCCCCGCTCGGTGGCCTCCTTGACGGAGGTCCCCATCCGCACGTCGACACCCCGCTCGCGCAGCACGCGGTCGGCGGTGCGCGACAGCCGCTCGTCCAGCTCGGGCAGGACGCGATCGGCGACGTCGAGCAGCAGCCACCGCGGGCGCATGCCGTCGCGCAGGGGGTGGTCGCGCACCAGCGCGTCCGTGAACAGCTGCCCCTGCGCGGCGACCTCGGTGCCGGTGTATCCGGCGCCGACGACCACGAAGGTGCAGCGGGCGGCGCAGGCGGCGGGATCGTCGCCGCCGGCGGCCAGCTCGACCTGCCGGATCACGTGATCACGCAGATAGAGCGCCTCGGGCAGCCCCCGGAAGCCGTGCGCGTGCTCGGCGATGCCCGGGATGGGCAACAGCTTGTTGACGCTTCCGGCGGCCAGCACCAGCCGGTCGTACGGCAGGGAACCCGTGTCGCCCTCGGGCCCGGTCCAGTGCACGGTCCGCGCGTCGAGATCGACCCGCCCGACCTCCCCCAGCACCAGCCGCACACCCCGCAGCGCCCCGGTCAGCGACACGGTCACCCGGCGCGCCTCGAGGATCCCGGCGGCGACCTGGGGCAGCAGCGGCAGGTACAGGAAGTAGTCGGTCGGGTTCACCAGAGTGATCTCGGCCCGCCCCCGGGCCATCCGCGCCAGCACCCGAGCGGCCCGGAACCCGGCGAACCCCCCTCCGACAATCACCACCCGGGGTCGACCCACGACGTCCCTGCCCTCCACGTCCATCACAACGGCCCGCCCCACCGCGTTTCCCTCCGGGGGTACGCCAAACGTGACCCGCGGGGGGGTTGGCGGGATGCCCGACGCCGGGGGCGGAGCGCCCTCCGGGGCGGGGGGACGGCCCCGCCGGGGCGCAGGGGCCCCCGGCCGGGGCGCAGGGGGGACGGCCCCCGCCGGGGTACAAGGGCGCAGGGGGCGGCCCCCGCCGGGGCGCAGGGGCGAAGCCCCCGCCAGTGCGCAAGAGGGCGGCCTGCGCCGGGGTGCAGGGGCGAAGCCCCGCTGGGGTGCAGGGGCGAAGCCCCGCGACGGGGTCCGGGGCGGAGCCCCGTAGCGGCGCCTCTTGCGCAACCGAGACGGGCGGGCGGGCAAACACCCCCGGGGTCCGGGGCGAAGCCCCGCGACGGCACCTCCTGCGCAACCGAGACGGGCGGGCGGGTGGGCAAACACCCCACGGGGTCCGGGGCGAAGCCCCGCGACGGCACCTCCCGCGCAACCGAGACGGGCGGGCGGGCAAACACCCCCCGTACACGCACCCACCCCCCCGTTCCACCGGCGGAGCCCTGGGTACTCGCCGCCCCGACCGCCCACCCCGTCCCATCCCCGGAGGCGCCGCCCATGCCCCAGTACGGCTACTTCCTCTCCTGCGAGCAGTACGGGCCCGCGGAGCTGATCGAGCAGGCCCGGATGGCCGAGCAGGCCGGTTTCCAGGCACTGTGGATCTCGGACCACTACCACCCGTGGAACGACGCGCAGGGCCAGAGCCCGTTCGTGTGGTCGGTGATCGGCGCCCTCTCGGAGGCCGTGTCGCTGCCCATCGAGACGGCGGTGACCTGTCCCACCGTCCGCATCCACCCCGCCGTCGTCGCACAGGCCGCCGCGACCAGCGCGGTCATGACGAACGGCCGCTTCCGGCTCGGCGTCGGCACCGGTGAGGCCCTCAACGAGCACGTCGTCGGCGGCTCCTGGCCCCCGGCCCACGTACGGCTGGAGATGCTGGAGGAGGCCATCCAGGTGATGCGCCGCCTGTTCACCGGCGAGGAGGTCAACCACCACGGCACGCACTACACCGTGGAGAACGCCCGCCTGTACACGGTCCCCGACGAGCCCGTCCCGATCGACATCTCCGGCTTCGGCCCGGCCGCCGTCAAGCTGGCCTCCCGTGTGGGGGACGGCTACATCACGGTCGCCCCGGACGCCTCGATGGTGGAGCAGTACCGCAAGGGCGGCGGCGGAGCGAAGCTCGTCAGCGGCGGCACCAAGGTCTGCTACGACACCGACAAGGACGCCGCGGTCCGCACGGTCCACCGTCTGTGGGCGAACGAGCAGCTGCCCGGCGAACTCAGCCAGGTGCTCCCCTCCCCCAGGCATTTCGAGCAGGCCCAGCAGCTCGTCACCGAGGACATGGTGCGCGAGAACCGGGTGTGCGGCGACGACGTGGACGAGCACGTCGCCGAGCTGCGCCAGTTCGCCGACGCGGGCTTCGACGTCGTGTACGTCAACCAGATCGGCCCGGACATGCGCGGCTTCTTCGACTTCTACCGCACGAAGGTGCTGCCGCAGCTGACCTGATGCTCGTACCGGCACGCGACCTGACGCACGTACCGGCACGCGCGGCTCGGCGTCCTCCCCCGACGGCGAGCCGCGCGCAGCGGCGGCCCCCCGTCGGGGGTTCCGTCCTGTCCCCAGGCGCAGATGATGCGTGGCCGGTTGCGCAGTTCCCCGCACCACCGGGCCGGTTGCAGAGCCGTTGCCCACGCGTGCGGGCACCCGGCGCCACAGGGCCGTAACGGCGTGCAGCCGGCCCCCGGCCGCGGGGATCGGGTGAAACGATCAACGGTGCCGCGCGGCCCCAACTAGGCTTTGCCGTATGGAGATCCAGGGTGCCACACTCCGTGTCTGCGTCGACGACCTCGACTCCGCCATCCCCTTCTACGAGCGGCTCGCGGGCGGCAGAGCCCTCCGTTTCGAGCGGGGCGGCGTCCAGGTCGCCGCGATCGGCTGCTTCCTGCTGATGAGTGGCCCGGCCGCGGAGATCGAGGTGCTGCGCAAGGTGGCGGCGACGCTCGCGGTCGCCGACGTGGACGAGGCGCACACCGTGCTGACGGGGCTGGGCGCGGAGATCGTGGCCGGCCCGGTGCCGACGCCGGTGGGCCGCAATCTGATCGCCCGCCATCCGGACGGGGCCGTGTACGAGTACGTGGACCGCCGCCGCCCGTGACCCGGCCGCCGTAGCCCGCGCTCACGGCGCCGCCCGTGACCCGGCAACCGTCGCCCGCGATCGGCGCGGCCGTCGGCCGGGCCCTCTCACGACGGCCGCATCCGGAAGTCGTACCGCTCCGGGAGGGGCTCGTCGGTGAGCCGGGCCCACAGCCGCCCGATCACCTCGTCCCCCTCCCTGAGGTCGGCCACCTCGAAGCCCGCGTCGAACACGGCCCGCGCCTCGCTCGTCCTGCCCTCGGCGAGCAGCAGGGCCGCCTCGATCAGCCGGAACCGGCCGCGTTCCCGCATCTCGGGGAGCAGCCGCTCCCATACGGCTCTCGCCGCCTCGGTACGCCCGGCGGCGAGCAGCGCCTCGATGGCCTCGCGGCCGAGCGCGGCGGTGACGGCCGCCCACTCGGGGCCGTCGCCGTGCGGCTCCCGGCACAGGTCGTCGAAGGCCTCGGCGTACCGTTCGGCCGCCCGTTCCGCGTGGCCGCCCTCGCGGTCGGCGACGGCGAGGCAGCGCAGCAGCGGCCACCGCGGGACAGCGAGCGGCAGGGCCCGTTCCCAGCTGCGCACGGCCTGGGCGCGGTCACCGGCGTGCCACTGGGCGACGCCGAGGTGGTACTCGGTGTGCGGCCGGGCCGGCGCGGTCTCCAGCATGTCCCGCCAGTGCGGGGCGACGAGGCTCTCGCCGGGCGGCCGCTCGCCGCTCGGTCCGGGCAGCGCGCCGGTGCGCAGCAGCGCCAGCCACGGCTCCTGCTGCGCCCCGAGGGTGGCCTCCGGGAACGGGGTGCCGGGCAGTTCGAAGCCGCCGCGCAGGACCTCCAGCGCGCCCCAGCCGGAGCCGGCGGCGAGCGTCTCGGTGGGTTCGGTGTCGGCGTGCGGCAGCCACGCGGAGTGGGCGGCGTCGACGTCGGCCGCCGGCAGTACGGCCTCGAGCCGGGCCTCGGCCCGGCCGACGACGGCGTCCCACCCCCCCTCGGGGTCGGCGTCGAGCGGGCCGTACGCCTCGAGCCAGGTGACCTCGCTGTGTTCCTCCAGGCGCACGTGCTCCAGCTGGGTGCGGGCGAGGCCGGCCTGGATCTCGCAGTAGCCGCCGGTGCCGGGTTCGGTGAGCCACTGCTGCCAGCGGCGGCCGCCGGGCAGGTGCCCCCACACGAACAGCTTGCGGCCGCGCAGCCCGTCGGTGGAGGTCTGCACCAGCCCGTGGCCGTTCTCGTCCAGCGTGGCGATCCAGGGGCGGCGCCGCGCGGGAACATCGTAGAAGTAGTCGGCGGCGTACGGGCTGCCGAGCGGGTAGGTGCGGTCGGCGCCGTCGTACGCCGGGACGGGGACCCGGCGCAGCCGGCGCTCGTAGCCGAAGTGGTAGGCCTCGCTCGCCGGGGCGAGGACGCGGCACTCCTCGGGGACGGCGATGTTGGACCACCAGTAGGCGGGCACGGGCCGCTCGTGCGGGTTGCGGACCCGGACGCCGACGTAGAGGAAGTCGGAGCCGTCCGGCAGCCACAGGTCGACCTGGAAGGGCAGGTCGCGCAGCCGCTCCCACTCCCACAGCCGCAGCATGTCGGTGCCGTCGGGGCCGGGCACGCGGGCGGCGTGCAGGGGTGCGCAGGACAGGGTCGTGTGACCGGTGGCGCCGATGTTCCATTCGATGCCGCCGGAGTACCAGGCGCCGTTGAGGGCGAAGTTGGCGGGCTGCAGCACCGGGTTGCGGTAGAGGAGTTCGCGCCGGGTCGGCTTGTGCAGCAGGGAGACGATCCGGCCGCCGAGCCCGGGCAGGACGGTGGCGCGCAGCCGGTCGTTCTCGATGACGAGCGTGTCGAGGGGGCGCGGTACGCGGTCGCGGCCGTAGCAGTCGCGCACCCGCACGGGCAGCAGGCTGGTCAGCGGGGCGTAGCCGATCTGCCGGGCCATGTCGCGCGGCAGGTCCGCCTTGTCCCGGTCGTCGATGTGGTGCATCTCGTCCAGGGGCCGCAGCGCGGGCAGCGGGTTGTCCGGACCGAGGTCCGCGGCGGGCAGGGTCAGTACCTCACGTCGGATCGTCGTCACGACGACCATGGAAGCGGTTGCCGGGTGATCCGGCCAGGGCCGCAGCGGGTCAGGGTTGCGCAAAGCCGCCGCATTTATTCGGTGGGCGGGGCGGCGAGCGCGCCCGTACAGTCGGCTCTTCGACCGCGGTCACGAAGGAGTACGAGCGTTACATGAGTGAGCAGCACACCTACCGGGTGATCGTCCGGGGCACCTGGGACGGGCTGAGCGACGCGGCCCGGGAGCGGCTGCTCGCCGAGGCCGCCGATCACGGGCTGGCGAGCATGCGGTTCACCGAGGAGGGCACGCTGAGCTACGAGCCGCGGCCGCTGAAGCACTTCTCGATGCGGTTCGTGGTGGTGTCGGACGCCGGGGACGGCGAGGAGATGGCCGCGGCGATCGCGGAGGACCGTGCGGCGACCGTGCTGCGCTCTCACGGGTACGGTTTCGGCGAGCTGAAGTCGACGGTCACCGACCTCGACACCATGAAGATCAACTACAAGCCCGCATCTCGGCGGTGATCGCCCAGCGCTCGTGATCGCGCCACGCCCCGTCGATGAAGAGCATCTTCGGTGAGAACCCCTCGAGCCGGAAGCCGCAGGCGCGGGCGAGGCCGATGGAGGCGGCGTTGCCCGGCTGGACGTTGATCTCCAGCCGGTGCAGCCGCATCGGGCCGAAGGCGTGGCCGACGACGAGGCCGAGGCCCTCCTTCATCAGCCCGCGTCCGGCCGCGTGGGCGAAGGCGCCGTAGCCGAGGGCTCCGCTGAGGAAGGCGCCCTCGACGATGTTGTTGATGTTGATGAAGCCGGCGATGTCCCCGCCGTCCTTCTCGCAGACCAGGAACCCCGCTTTGGCCGGGTCCTCGATCAGCCGGGACGCGTACGCGGTGTAGGCGTCGGCGCTGTCCGGCGGGAACAGCCACGGGTGGTGCAGGTCCTTGCTCTGCCGGGCCCGTGCGGCGAACTCGGGGCCGTCGTCGTAGGCGAAGTGGCGTATGCCCACGCGAGGCCCCTCGGCGAGCCAGCGGGATGCGGTGTGCGGCATTCGAACACTGTACGACGCGACCGGCACCCGTGCGCGTCGTCGCCAGGGTGCCCGGCAGCGGCACCCCCGGGTCGGCGCGGCCCCGGTCAGCTGAGCGCCGGCTCGTCCAGGGTCAACGTGCCCGCGGCCGTGTCGAGTTCCGCCGGGACACCGAACGGGATCGTGAGCGCTCCCGGCCCGTGCCCGAACCCGAACTCCTCGGCGACGGGCACGCCGAGCCCGCCGAGCCGGTCCGTGAGCAACGCCCGCACCCGCTCGTAGGGGCCGCACCGCTCCCACGAGCCGAGCAGCACTGCGCGCACGCCGTCCAGCCAGCCGGAGCGCAGGAGTTGGGTGAGGCAGCGGTCCAGCCGGTAGGGCTCCTCTCCGACGTCCTCCAGGCACAGCAGCCCGCCCCGCGCGGACGGCCGGGCGTGCGGGGTGCCCAGTTCGGCGGCGAGCAAGGACAGGCAACCGCCCAGCAGCACGCCCCGCGCCCGCCCGGCCACCAGGGCGGCGCCGCCGGAGGTGATCGTGCGGGCCGTTTCCGGGGCGAACAGGGTGGCCCGGAGGTGCTCCTGGGCGCGGGCGTTCTTGACGAAGTCGATCCCGGCGGCCATCGGACCGTGCAGGGTGACCAGGCCGAGCCGGGTCGCGAACGCCTCGTGCAGCGCCGTGATGTCGCTGAAGCCGACGAACACCTTCGGCCCGGCGGCCGCCATCGCGTCCCAGTCGAGCAGGTCGGCGATGCGCTGAGCCCCGTAGCCGCCCCGCGCGCACAGCACGGCGTCGACGGCCGGATCGCACCAGGCGGCCTGGAGGTCGGCGGCCCGGTCGGCGTCGGTCCCGGCGAGGTAGTCGAAGTCGCCGTGCCGGTCGAGCACATGGGGTGCGACGACCGGGTCCAGGTCCCAGCCGCGCAGCACGTCGAGCCCGGCCTGCAACCGCTCCTCCGGCACGGGCCCGCTCGGGGCCACGACGGCCACGCGGGCGCCGGGGGTGAGGCGGCGGGGCCGCAGCAGCGGCTTCACTTGGCCAGCTCCAGCCGCGGCACATCGGCCACCGCCAGCCCGAACACCTGGGCGTACAGGGACAGTTCCGCCTCCAGGGCGTGGACCATGGTCTCGGCCCGCCGGAAGCCGTGGCCCTCCCCTTCGAACGCGATGTAGGCGTGCGGCAGCCGCCGGCCCTCGATGCGGGCGAGGAAGCGTTCGCACTGCTCGGGCGGGCAGATCACGTCGTCGAGCCCTTGGAGCAGCAGGAAGGGCACGGTGATCCGGTCGGCGTGGGTCAGCGGCGAACGCTCGGCGTAGCGTTCCGGGCTGAACGGCCCGATCAGGGAGTCGAGGTAGCGGGACTCGAAGTCGTGGGTGCCGCCGCAGGCCCAGCCGACGAGGTCGAGCACCGGGTAGATGATCGTGCCGCAGGCGTAGACGTCCGTCGTGGCCAGGGAGGCGGCCGCGGTCCAGCCGCCGGCGCTGCCGCCCCGGATCGCCAGCCGGGCCCGGTCGGCGGTGCCCTCGTCGGCGAGGGCCAGCGCGACGGCCGCGCAGTCCTCGACGTCGACCACGCCCCACTGTCCCCGCAGCCGCTCGCGGTAGGCGCGCCCGTACCCGGTGGAGCCGCCGTAGTTGACCTCGGCCACGCCGATGCCGCGGGAGGTGAAGTAGGCGATCTCCAGGTCCAGCACGAGCGGGGACCGGCCGGTGGGGCCGCCGTGCGCCCACACGACGTACGGCGGCAGTTCACCGTCGGGTGCCGCGCAGTGCGGGTGGCGGGGCGGGTACACGTGGGCGTGGATCTCGCGTCCACCGGGGCCGGTGAAGGTCCGCGCCCGCGGCTCGGGGCAGTAGGCGGGGTCGACGGCGTCCTGATGGGCGGCGCCGACCACCCGGGCCCGCCCGGTGCAGGTGTCCAGCTCGACGACCTCGCCTCCGGTCCGCGGGCTCGCGCCGACGGCGAGGACCCGGTCGCCGTGCGCGGCGAGGGTGGCGGCGTACTCGGTCCACGGGCCGACGGCGTCGGCCAGCTCGCCGGTCTCGGGGTCGAGTATGCCGAGAACGGCGGGCCCGCGCCCGTGCAGTACGGCGATGAGTCCGCTGTCCAGCGGCGAGAACCAGCGCTGCCCGAGCTTCCACAGCGGCCCGCCGAACTCCTCCTCGCGTGGGCACAGCGGCTCGCCGTCACGGTAGAGGTTCCACCAGCCGGTGCGGTCGCTCGCGTACAGCAGCCGTCCGTCCGCCGACCAGTCGGCCTGCGCGACGGACTCCTCCGCACCGCCCGCGACGACCCGCGGCTCGCCGAAGGTGCCGTCCGCGCCGACGTCGGCGACCAGCAGCTCGGTGCCGTCCCACGGCATCCGTGGATGGTCCCAGGCCAGCCAAGCCACCTTCCGCCCGTCCGGCGCGAGCCGCGGCCCCGTGACGAACCGGTGCCGTTCGCCGGTGAGTTCGCGCACCGCGCCCCGGTCCTCGGCGGCCGACCCGTCCAGCGGTACGGCGGCCAGGACGCGCCGTACGTCGGTGGGCGCCGGGCCGGTGGACTCCTCCAGCACGCACCACACCTCACCGCGGTCGGGCAGGATCTGCGGCTCGGCCCAGCGCGGGCCCTGCGGGGTGAGCGGGCGCGGCTCGCCGCCGCCTTCGTACACGTACAGCCGCTGGTCGGCGAAGTGCGTGAACACCACGAGCGGCCGGCCCTGGAGCAGCACGCCGGCCCAGGGCCGTCCGCCGTACTCGATGACCCGGCTGCGCACGTTCCACGGCGCGGGCAGCACCGGCTCCGTGCGGCCGTCGGCGTGCCGCCGCACCAGGGCGCGGCGGCCGCCCTCGGCGGGGCGCGGCTCGGTCCACCAGGCCTCGTCGCCGACGAAGCCGACGTACTCGGGGAACCCGTCATGGGATGCGGCGAGCGCCGCGTCGACCGGCGACGGCCACGAGCCGTACGGCAGGATCTGCACGGTGGGTCCCTCCTAGGCGGTGCGCAGGAAACGGTCGAGGACGCGGACGCCGAAGTGCAGGGCCTCGACGGGCACGCGCTCGTCGACGCCGTGGAAGAGGGCCTGGTAGTCGAAGCCCTCGGGCAGCTTCAGCGGGGCGAAGCCGTAGCCGGTGATGTCGAGCCGGGAGAACTGCTTGGCGTCGGTGCCGCCGGACATGCAGTACGGCACCACGTGCCCCTCCGGCGCGAACTCCTCGACGGCGGCCCGCATCCTGGCGTACGTCGGCGAGTCCACCGGTGCCTGGAGCGCGACCTCGCGGTGGTGGAACTCCCAGTCGACGTCCGGGCCGGTGAGGTCGTCGAGGGTCGCGCGGAACTCCTCCTCGTGGCCCGCGAGGTAGCGTCCGTCGACGTGGGCGACGGCCTCGCCGGGGATGACGTTGACCTTGTAACCGGCGTCCAGCATGGTCGGGTTGGCGCTGTTGCGGATCGTGGCCTCGACCAGCTGGGCGGCCGGGCCGAGCTTGCCCAGCAGCGCGTCCACGTCGTCCAGGTCGGGCTCGACGCCGTACAGCGCGGCGAGTTCGGTGAGCGCGGCCCGTACGGTGGGGGTCAGCCGCGTGGGCCAGCTGTGCTCGCCGATGCGGGTGACGGCGGCGGCGAGCCGGGTCACCGCGTTCTCCCGGTTGACCTTGGAGCCGTGTCCGGCCCGGCCGCGCGCGGTGAGCTTCAGCCAGCCCGTGCCGCGCTCGCCGGCCGCGATGGGGTAGATCTGCCGCCCGGAGCCGTCGTGGAAGGTGAAGGCGCCGGACTCGCTGACGCCCTCGGTGCAGCCCTCGAACAGGTGCGGGTGGCGGTCGGCGAGGAAGCCGGAGCCGTCCTCGGCGCTGGCCTCCTCGTCGGCGGTGAACGCGACGACGATGTCCCGCCGGGGCCGGAAGCCCTCGCGCGCCCAGGCCCGCAGCACCGCGAGGATCATCGCGTCCATGTTCTTCATGTCGACGGCCCCGCGCCCCCAGACGACGCCGTCGCGCACCTCCCCGGAGAAGGGGTGCACGCTCCAGTCCCGCGCCTCGGCCGGTACGACGTCGAGGTGGCCGTGGACCAGCAGCGCCTCGGCGGACGGGTCGGTGCCCTCGATACGGGTGACGACGTTGGTGCGGCCGGGCGTGCGCTCCAGCAGCACGGGTTCGCAACCGGCGCCGGCGAGCCGTTCGGCGGCGTACTCGGCGGCGGGCCTCTCCCGGCAGTCGCCGCCGCCCCGGTTGGTGGTGTCGATGCGGATGAGACCGGAGGTGAAGTCGACGACCTCGTCCAGGGCCTGCTGGTCAGCCATACTGTTCCTCCACTGCGGCCGAGGCGATGGTGGTGACCGCCTTGAACGTACGGATCCCCTCGTACATGGTGTCGCTGGTGTACGCGACCTTCCGCTCCCCGATCCGGCCGACGCCCGGCACGACGGTCGCGGCCATGGCCAGGTGCTCGGCGTCGAACTCGACGGCGACGGTGAACGGACCCGACAGCGAAGGCGGCTGACGGACCGCCAGCCGTGCGGCCTCCTTGGCGGCGGCGCGGATGTCGGCGGCGGTACGGGCCGGGGTGCGGCACACGGCGGCGTACCGCGACACGTGGTCCTTGACGGCGACCTTCAGCGCCTCGGGCGCGTAGCCGAGGGCGTCCTCGCAGGCGACGTCGTCGCCGGTCACGAGGATCACGGGGACGCCGTACTCGGCGACGACGTGCGCGTTCAGCAGTCCCTCGCTGGCCCGTACGTCGTTCAGCCAGACGCCGGTGACCTGGTTGGCGAGGTAGGTGTGGGCGAGGACGCCCTCCATGCCGGCGCCCGCGTGGTAGCCGACGAACGCGATGCCGTCGACGTCGCCGTGCTGCACCCCCTCGACCATCGACAGGTCCTTGTGCCGCCCCGTGAGCATCTGCGCCCGCTCGTCCAGCCGCTCCAGCAGCAGGTTGCGCATGGTCCAGTGGGCCTCGTTGACGACGACCTCGTCGGCGCCGCCGTCGAAGAAGCCCCGCACGGCGGCGTCGACGTCGGAGGTGAACATCGCCCGGCACCGCTCCCACTGAGGCGTCCCCGGCAGCACGTCGGCCGGCCAGGTGACCCCCGTGGCCCCCTCCATGTCGGCACTGATGAGGATCTTCATGCTCCGCCACGTTACGCGCCGCCCGCCCCACCGGCCAGGCTCCGCCGCCGATGTCCCGGTACGCGTCGAGTGGCCCGCCGGACACGACCGCTTCACCGTCGACCCGGTGACCCTCCGGACCCGGGACACCCCCCGGCGCCAGGCCGTGCCGCCGGTCCTCCCGGGCGGGGACCGGACACCGGAGGGGTGCCGGAAACCCGGGCCACCCGGGGCGGCGGCAGGGCTCTTCCGCGCGGTCACCGGCCTGACACACCGCGACGCGGGCAGGTGACCGGCACGGGGCCGTCCCGCCCCCGGAGCCGGGTCACGCGGGCGTGCGGGCCAGCACGAACCAGTGCGCGGGCAGCTCCAGCAGGCTGCCGTCGGGCAGGTACTCGGTCTGCGCCAGCGCCGTGTCGCCCTCGGCGAGTATCTCCAGGCCGGCCGCGCCGAGCAGCTGCCGGATCTCGTCGTCGGGCGCGTCGGCCGGCTTGAGACCGTGCTCGAAGACCCGGCGCAGCTTGGGCCCCGGGCCGCCCGGCCCCTGCGCGGCCCGCCGCAGCACCTCCCGGGAGCCGGAGGTCAGCTCCACGACGAAGGCCCGGCCGCGTTCGCCCGTCAGCTCGGCCACGGCAGCCGCGACCGCGGGCCGTGCCGCCGGCTCGCTCTGGTGGATGACCGCCCGCATGTAGACGTTGGTGTCGCCGAGCCGTGCGTGCAGCGCGCGCACGGCGTCCGCGTCGGTCAGGTCGAGCTGCTGGAACTCCACTCCGTCGCCCTCCCCGCCGCGCCGTGCGTGCTCGACGGCCGCGTGTGACAGGTCGACGCCGACGGCCCGCGCGAACCGGGTCGCGAGATAGCGGGTCTGGGTGCCGTTGCCGCAGCCGAGGTCGACGATCGGCAGGTCCGCGTCGGCGTGGGGCAGGAGCAGCTCGGTGTGCGGCACGGCGGTCAGCTCCACCCCCGCGTCCCAGATCGCCTCACCCGGCTCGTCGGAGGTCTTCTCCCAGTAACTCTCCCAGGCGCTGCGGTAGTTGTCCGAGATGTTCATGCGTGCTCCCCAGGTCGGCGTCGTGATCGACATATCGCGACGCGCGAGGGCACGGCAAGGGGTCGGGAGCAGGCTTTCACCCGGTGTTCGACGAGAGGGTCAGGACGTCAACGACTGTTCGAACCACACCGTCTTGCCGTTGCCCTGCACACTGGCGCCCCACTCCCGTGCCAGCCGGCTGACCACCCGCAGTCCGCGCCCGTACTCCTCCTCGGGCCGGGAGGCGAGCAGGGCGGGCAGCTCGGCCCCCTCGTCGGTGACCTCGACGAGCAGCGCGTCCGCGAGCACGAGCCGCAACCCGATGCGCCGTCCCCCGGCGTGGCGTACGGCGTTGGTGACGACCTCGCTGACGAGCAGCTGTGCCGTCTCCACCGCGTCGGCCAGGTCCCAGCGCAGCAACTGCTCGCGGACCAGCCGGCGGGCGCGGCCCACCTCGCGCGGGTCGTGGTCGAGCGGCCACTCCGCGATGTGGCCGGCCGGGATGCCGTTGAGCCGGGCCAGCAGGAGCGCCACGTCGTCCTTGCGTTCGCCGTGGGTGTTGAGCGCCCGGATGATGGTGTCGCAGGCGTCGTCCATGGAGGCCGCGGGGTGGGCGGCGGACTCGCACAGCGCGGCCAGCCCGTCCCCGATGTCCGCGCCGCGCACCTCGACGAGCCCGTCGGTGCACAGCACGAGCCGGTCGCCGGGCGCCACCCGGACCACGGCGGTCTCGAAGGGGACCCCGCCGATGCCGATGGGCGCGCCGGTCGGCAGGTCGAGCAGCTCGCTGCGGCCGTCCTCGGCGCGCACCAGCACCGGCGGGATGTGTCCGGCGTTGGAGATCCGCAGCTCGCCGTGGATCGGGTCGTACACCGCGTACAGGCAGGTGGCGAGGTAGGTCTCGCCGAGCCGCCGGGCCAGGTCGTCGAGGTGGCGCAGCAGCTGCGCGGGCGGCACCTCCATGGCGGCCATGGTCTGCACGGCGGTCCGCAACTGGCCCATCATCGCGGCCGAGTTCAGGCCGTGGCCCATGACGTCGCCGACGACGAGGGCGGTGCGGGCGCCGGGCAGTTTGATGGTGTCGAACCAGTCGCCGCCGACCCGTCCGAGGCGGGTGCCGGGCAGGTAGCGGGTGGCGGTGTCGCAGCCCGCCATGCGCGGGGCGACCTGGGGCAGCATGCTGTCCTGGAGGGTCTCGGCGACGTTCTCCTGGTAGGTGTACATGCGGGCGTTGTCGAGCACCAGGCCTGCGCGGGCGGCGAGTTCGGCGCCGGTGGTGCGGTCCATGTCGTCGAAGGCGGCGCGGTCGGGGCGGCGCATGAGCACCATGAAGCCGAGGACGACGTTGCGCGCCTTGAGCGGCACGATCAGCAGGGAGCGGCCGGTGATCAGCGGCCGCAGGTCGCGCTTTTCGAACTCGCCGGAGATCCGCTCGCTCAGCTCCGGGTTCACGCGCTCGATGAGGACCGGTTCGCCCGTGACCATGCACCGGTAGAAGGGCGTGTGTTCGGGGAAGGCGAAGGTCTCGCCGACCGGGACGGTGTCGTCCCAGCGGCCCGGTGCGTCGTTGTGCTCGACCCAGACACGGTGCATCACGGTCTGCGCGTCCGGCGGCCCGTCCGGGAAGTCCTCGCCGGCCAGGACGGCCGCGCGCAGATGGGTACCGGCGAAGTCCGCGAAGCGGGGCACCGCGGCGCTGGTGACCTCGCGGATGGTCGCGCCGAGGTCGAGGGAGGAGCCGATGCCCCGGCTGACCTCGTTGAGGAACTCCAGCCGCTCGCGGACCGCCGCGTACTCCAGCTCCGACTCCGTGCCTGCCGCCGCGGCGGCAGGCAGCACCGCCGGGGTCCGCGCGGCGGTGGCCGCCGCGCCCCGGTCGGCGCGGCGCGGCACACCCCAGTCCGGGGTGACGGGCACCCGGTCGAACTGGCTGAACTCCAGCACGGGGTAGCCCAGTTCCAGCACCTGCGAGATGATCCGGGCGCTGCGGCCGGGGCCCATGTTGGGCAGGATCTCGGGGAGCCGGCGGGCGAGGCCCTCGGCGTCGGGCAGTTCGGTGTGGCGGGCGAAGCCGGGCGAGATCCGCTCGATCAGCTCGTCGTCGTAGCCGCGCTCGGCGTGCAGCCGGGCCGCGTCCGCGGCGAGCACCAGCAGCCGCGCCGAGTCGGGGCCGACCAGCGGGTAGGCCCACCACAGCACGTCGAGACGGTCGCCCTGACGGGGGTGGGCGACGCGTGCCCGGCCCGCCGCCGGGTAGGCCGTGCGGCCGCCGAGTGAGGCGCCCAGGCCGGGTCCGAGGCCGTCGTACACGTCGTAGGCGTCCAGCGTCGGCCCGTCGTCCGGGTCCTCGGGCAGCGCGCCGGAGACCGGCAGCAGATCGACGGCCGCGCGGCCGACGGCGTCCTCGCGTGCGGTGCCGAACAGCCGCCGCGCGCCGGTGCTCCAGTGGGACACCAGGCCGTCCCGGTCGACGACGACCACGGCGAGCGGGATCCGCCCGGCGTCCGCCCGCGCACTCCCGCCGCCTGGTGCGCGGCCGAAGTGCACGTCCGTTTCGGTGCCATGGTCCATGACCCGGGCCCCTTCTCCCCCTCGACGTCACGTGGGTTCCCCGTGAGTGCCGCGCACTCAAGATCTGCGCCGCTCTCCCACGGTACGGTGACCGCGCACCGCGGTGTGCGGCAAACACGGGATTTCCCGCGGCCGGATGCGCCGGCCCTCACCCGTCGGCTCAGTCCTCGTGGCCGAGTTGCAGGTCCCGTTCGGTGCGGCCGCCGCCGGCCACCTGCAGCACGGTGGCGACGGGCGGGTAGCCGGCGGCGATGACGGTGTACTCGCCGGACGACAGGTCGACGAAGCGGAACGTCCCGTCCGCGCCGGTGGTGAGGGTGTCGACGACGTTGCCGGCCGCGTCGAGCAGGGTCACGCGCGCGTCCTCCACCGCCCGTCCTCCGCTCGCCCGCACGGTGCCGCGCAGCACGGCGCCGCCCGCGAGTTCGATGTCCTGCCGGGTCTCGCGGGAGGCCTGCACGGTGACCGGGAGGGCGGCGGGGCGGTAGGCGGGGGCGCTGGCGGCGAGGGTGTACTCGCCGGCGACGAGCTCGCTGATGACGTAGCCGCCCTCGCGGCCGCTGCGGGTGGTGGCGACGACCTCGCCGTGCACGTTGGTGAGGGTGACGGTGGCGTCGCGCACCGGCGTGCCGTCGGCGGTGACCACGCTGCCCGCGAGGCGTCCGGCGCCGCCGAGGACGACGTCCAGTTCGACGGGCCGCTCGCCGACGGTCACCGAGACGGCCTGCGGCTGGTGGCCGCCCGCGGCGGCGATCAGGACGTACGCCCCCGAGCCGGGCGTGGCCAGCGCGTACCGCCCGTCCTCGCCGCTGGCGCCCCGGCCGATCTGCTGCCCGGCGACGTCGATGAGGGTGAGCGCGGCGCGGGGCACGACGGTGCCGTCGGGGTGCTGCACGGTGCCGCAGACGGGGATGCCCGCGGTGTGGGGGGCGCGGGCCTGGGGGACGCTCGCGTGCAGGGGTGCGCTCTCCGTCTCGGGGGCGGGGGCGTTGTGGGACTCTGCGGTGTTCAACAGGGGGGTCTCCTTGAGGAAGAAGGCGATGAGCAGGCCGAGGACGAGCACCGGCACCAGGTAGAGGAAGATGCGCGGCATGGCGTCGGCGTAGGCCTGGATGTAGGCGTCGCGCAGGGCGGGCGGCAGCCGGTGGACGAGCTGCGGGGTGAGGGACTCGGCGTCGGGCAGGGCTGCGCCCGCGTGTGCCGGGAGGCGGTCCGCGAGGGCGTCGGTGAGGCGGTCGGCGAAGAGGGTGCCGAAGATCGCGGCGCCCACGCTGCCGCCGATCTGCCGGAAGTAGTTGTTGGCGCTGGTGGCGGTGCCGAGGTCGCCGGGGCGCACGGAGTTCTGCACGGCGAGGACGAGGACGGGCATCACCAGGCCGATGCCGGCGCCGAGGACGGCCATCCAGATGCTGTAGTGCAGCCGGGGGGTGTCCACCTCGAGCCGGGACAGCAGCCACATGCCGAGCGCGGAGACGGCGCCGCCGAGCACCGGGTAGAGCTTGTAGCGGCCGGTGTGGCTGATGAGCTGGCCGGAGATGACTGAGGCGCCGACGATGCCGCCCATCATGGGCAGCATCAGCAGTCCGGACTCGGTGGCGGAGGCCCCGTCGACCATCTGCAGGAAGGTCGGCAGATAGCTGGCGGCGCCGAAGAGGGCGACGCCGATCACCAGGCCGACGAGCGCGGAGACGTTGAAGACGGAGTCGCGGAACAGCCGCAGGGGGATCAGGGGCTCGGCGGCACGGTGCTCGGTGAGCAGGAACAGCGCGCCGGCGACGAGCGCGCCGGCGCCGAGGCCGGCGATGACCCGCGAGCCCCAGGCGTACTCGGTGCCGCCCCAGCTGGTGAGCAGCACCAGGCAGGTGGAGGCGGCGGCGAGCAGCAGGGTGCCGAGGACGTCGAAGCGGGGGCGGGTGGCGGGCTTCGGCAGTTTCAGGACGACGGTGACGACGGCGAGGGTGACCAGTCCGAAGGGGACGTTGATGTAGAAGCACCAGCGCCAGGAGAGGTGGTCGGTGAAGTAGCCGCCGAGCAGGGGTCCGGCGACGGAGGCGAGGCCGAAGGCGGCGCCGATCAGGCCCATGAACCGCCCGCGCTGCCGCGGCGGCACGATGTCCGCGATGATGGCCTGGACGCCGATCATGAGGCCGCCCGCGCCGACGCCCTGCACGGCCCGGAAGGCGATCAGCTGGTCCATGCTCTGCGCCCGGCCGGCGAGCGCGGAGCCGATGACGAAGACGACGATCGCGAACTGGAAGACGCTCTTGCGGCCGAGCAGGTCGCCGAGCTTGCCGTAGACGGGCAGTCCGACCGTGGAGGTGAGCAGATAGGCGGTGATCGCCCAGGACATCCGCTCCAGGCCGTGCAGCTCGCCGACGATCTTCGGCAGGGCGGTGGCGACGATCATCTGCTCGAGCGCGGCGAGCAGCAGCGCGAGCATCAGGCCGAGGAAGACGAGGCGCACCCGGCGGGGGCTGAGCCCGGCCGGATCGCGGGGTTCGGGCGCGGGAGGTCCGGGCGGCGCCGCGACCGGCGCTTCCCGCAGCTCCTCCTGCGTCAGGGTGATCCCGCCCACGTGCCGCTCCCCTCGTCGCGCCTGCCACGCAATTCCCGCGTAAGGCGACAACTACGGGCAGGCGCGACGAGTTACGGCGAATCGGCGCGTCGAACGGAGATCCACTCGAACCGGTGACGGAGTCAAGGCCCCTTCACCGGGGGCGACTTGTCACGCTCCGGACATCAACGGCCGGGCCTCACTTCTCGACCTCGGCGGCGAGCCTGGCGAGCATCGCGTCGTAGATCCGGGCGAGCCCCTTGGGCGCGAAGGTCTTCTCGAAGAAGCCGCCGATGCCGCCGGCGCCCTTCCAGGTGGTGGTCACCTGCACCCGGGACCTGCCCTCCCCGGCCGGGGTGACGGTCCAGGTGGTGACCATGGAGGAGTTGCGGTCCTTCTCCACCAGCTGCCCGTCGGTGGGCTCGGTGACCTCCAGGAGGCAGTCGCGGACGCGCTTGCTGGTGGCCTGGAGCTTCCAGTGGACGAGGGTGCCCTCGCCGTCGCCGCCCTCGCGCACCTCGTACTCGCTGAAGTGCTCGGGCAGCAGCTTCTCGCGCGCGCCGCTGTAGTCGGCGAGGGTGTCGAACACCTTCTCCGGGTCCGCCGCGACGACTCGCTCGGTAGTGGCCTCGACCTGCGCCATCGGATCCCTCCAGGACCTCGTGCTCTCGGGTTGGGGCAAAGCCAACCACCCCGCCGGGCGGGCGCGCGAATCGGGGTGCCGGAAGTGATCGATCGGGGGTCTTCGGATGACCGGAGATGACGTTCGCACGATCAAGGGAACAAGTGTTCTATTCTGTGGCCGGAGGCACCGGGCCTTCGCCAGAGCTACCGAGGAGGCGTCATGCGCTGGGAGAACCTCACCGTGGACTCCGGCGAGCACGGCCGGGCCGAGGACAGCGCCCTGTTCGGGGCGGACGCGGTGGTCCGCCGCACGATCGACACGCCGGAGTTCCGCGGGATCACGTTCCACGAGATCCGGGCCCGCTCGATCATCAATCGCGTCCCGGGCGCCTCCCGCATGCCCTTCGAGTGGACGGTGAACCCCTACCGGGGGTGCTCGCACGCGTGCGTGTACTGCTTCGCCAGGAAGACGCACAGCTACCTGGACCTGGACACCGGCATCGGCTTCGACACCCAGATCGTGGTCAAGGTGAACGCGCCGGAGCTGCTGCGCCACCAGCTGGCCTCACCGCGCTGGCAGGGCGAGCACATCGCGATGGGCACGAACGTCGACTGCTACCAGCGCGCCGAGGGCCGCTACCGGCTGATGCCGGGCATCATCGGCGCCCTGCGCGACCGGGCGAACCCCTTCTCGATCCTCACCAAGGGCACGCTGATCCTGCGCGACCTGGAGCTGCTGAAGCAGGCGGCCGCGGTCACCGACGTCGGCATCTCCGTCTCGGTCGGCTTCACCGACGGTGAGCTGTGGCGCACGGTGGAGCCGGGCACCCCCGCCCCGGAGCGCCGCCTGGACGTCGTGCGCACCCTGGCCGAGCACGGCATCGGGTGCGGGGTGCTGATGGCACCGGTGATCCCGTTCCTCGGCGACCGGCCCGAGCAGCTGCGGGCGACCGTGCGGGCCATCGCGGAGGCCGGGGCGACCTCGGTGACACCGCTGACGCTGCACCTGCGGCCCGGGGCACGGGAGTGGTTCATGGCGTGGCTGGGGCAGCACCACCCGTACCTGGTGCCGCGCTACGAGCGGCTGTACGCCACGGGCGCCTACGCGCCGAAGTGGTACCAGCGCCGGATCACCCGTCAGGTGCACGAGCTGGCCCAGGAGTACGGCATCGGTCCGGCCGGCCCGGGCCTGCCCCGCCGGATCACGCCCGCACAGGCCTCCGGCACCCCGGCGTCCGAGCCGACCCAACTGTCGCTGATCTGAGAGCGTTCGAGGGCATCCGGCGGCCCATCCGGGTCAAGTATCGCCGGAACACGTTCTTCGGGGGTCCGTTGCCGGGACGATGCGGCGTGGACCGTGAATCTCGCGGTCCGCCACCCTCCGTCCTGGGAGGACCCCCATGAGCAAACGCGCAGCCGCGCTGTGCGGCGCCGCCGCCGTGCTGGCCGGAGCCCTCACGGCGGCGCCCGCGCAGGCCCACGCCGCGCACGGCGCACCCGCCGCCTCTCTCACCTGGAAGAAGTGCGGCACCACCGACTACCCGACGCTCCAGTGCGCGTCCCTGACGGTGCCGCTGGACCACACGGACCCGGACGGGCGGCGGATCACCCTGGCGCTCTCCCGCGTCCCGCACACCGCCCGTGCCTACCAGGGCCCGCTGCTGGTCAACCCCGGCGGTCCCGGGGGCAGCGGGCTCAGCCTGGCCGGGTTCGTCGCCTCCTCGCTGCCCAAGGCGGTGGCGGCGCAGTACGACGTCATCGGCTTCGACCCCCGCGGCGTCGGCAAGTCCCGCCCCGCCCTCGACTGCGCGCCCGGCCACTTCAAGCCGGTGCGGCCCGACTCGGTGCCGTCGACCGGGGCCCTGGAGCAGGCGAACCTGCGCCGCGCCACGTCCTTCGCCGCGGCCTGCGCCAGGAAGTACGCGGACCTGCTGCCCCACATGGACACGGTCAGCGCCGTGCGGGACATGGACGCCATCCGCGCGGCGGTCGGCGCGCCGAAGCTCAACTACTTCGGCTACTCCTACGGCACCTACCTCGGCGCCGTCTACGCCCGGCTGTTCCCCGAGCGGGTGCGCCGCCTGGTGCTGGACTCGATCGTCGACCCCACGGGTGTGTGGTACGACGACAACCTGACGCAGGACCAGGCCTTCAACGACCGCCACCGCGCGCTGATGTCGTGGATCGCGAAGTACGACGCCACCTACCACCTGGGCACCGACCCGGAGAAGGTGGAGGCGAAGTGGTACGCGATGCGGGCGGCCCTCGCCGGGAAACCGGCCCAGGGGAAGGTGGGCGCCTCCGAACTGGAGGACACCTTCATCCCCGGCGGCTACTACAACGGCTACTGGCCCTACCTCGCCGAGGCATTCTCGGCGTACGTCACGAAGCACGACACCGCTCCGCTGGTCGAGGCGTACGACAACTTCGGTGCGGTGAGCGCCTCCGGTGACAACGGCTACAGCGTCTACACCGCGGTGCAGTGCCGGGACGCCTCCTGGCCGCGCGACTGGCGGCAGTGGCGCAAGGACAACTGGGCGGTGTACGAGAAGGCTCCGTTCATGACGTGGAACAACGCCTGGTACAACGCGCCGTGCGCGTTCTGGCCGACGTCCGCGCAGCGGCCGGTGCACGTCGCCAACGCGAGCCTGCCGCCGGCGCTGCTGTTCCAGGCCACGAACGACGCGGCGACCCCGTACGCGGGCGGTGCGACCGTGCACCGGCTGCTGAGCCGTTCCAGCCTGGTCGTCGAGCAGGGTGGCGGCAACCACGGCATCACCCTGAGCGGCAACAGCTGCCTGGACCGGTATCTGTCGGCGTACCTGGCCGACGGCACGGTGCCGCGCGGGCGCGGGCCGGTCGACGCGGTGTGCGCGACGCTGCCCGACCCGAAGCCGCTCGGCACCAAGGAGGCGTCCAGCGGCTCGCGGGGCTCGGCGCTGCACGGTCTGCTCGGCTTCCGCAGCTGAGCCCGGCCGTCCGGCCTTTGACGTCCCGTCGGGGGCGGTCGTTGTCAGACCCGTGCTCCATGATGGGCGCATGAGTGAGCTGACGAGGATCACCGCCCCCGGCGGAGTCGCGCCCGCGACGCAGTACAGCCATGTCGTGATCGGCACGGGCCGCCTGGTCGCCGTCTCCGGGCAGCTGCCTCTGGCCGAGGACGGCAGCGTGGTCGGCGACGGTGACGCCGCCGCGCAGGCCCGCCAGGTCTTCGCCAACCTCCGCCGCTGCCTGGCCGCGGCCGGGGCCACCTTCGACGACGTCGTGAAACTGACCTACTTCGTCACGGACATGGCCCACATGCCGGCGATCCGCGTGGCCCGCGCGGCACACATACCGGACGACCGTCTCCCGGCGTCCTCGGCCGTCCAGGTCGCGGCGCTGGTACGCCCGGAGTTCCTGATGGAGATCGAGGCCCTGGCGGTCACCCCGGCCTGACGGCGACCGGCGGTCACTCCCGCTCGACGCCAGGGGCGTCTCCCTCCACGGGCACCGGTCCGACCCCGGCACGACGGGCCGCCGGCCCCGGATGCCCCGGCACCACGGACCGCCGGAGCCGAACCCCCGGCACGACGGGCGCCGTGGCCGAACAGGCATGCCGGACGTCGGGACCGAGCAGGCATGCCGGACGCCGGGGCCGGTAGGCATAAAGACGCCGACGCCGACGGCTGCACGACGGCGGACGGAGCCGTCCCCGCCCGTCCCCGGCCCGCACGGCTGCCGGGGACGGACACCCCCGGGGCGAAGGCCGACGGGGCTGACCCGGCGGACGGTGGCCCGAGGTGGCCCCTGCGAAAGGGCCTCCGGGAGGGCCGCCGGCACGACGGGGGCCGGCGGTCGCCTACGCAGGCGCGGCCAAGGTCATCGCTGCTTCGGGATGCGGGCCAGCGCGTGGACCGCCGCCTCGGCGAGGGCCGGGTGGGCCAAAGCCTCGGTCAGGACCTCCCGGGCGCGGGCGTCGGCGAGGGCGCCGAGGCCCTCCACGCAGGCGAGGGCCACCCTGCGGTAGGGGTCGTGCGGGCTGAGGCGGCGGCGCAGTGTGGTGATCAGGGCCGGCACGGACTCCGGGGCGTCCAGCGCGACCAGCAGGCGGACCGGGTGCAGGGCGTAGGCCACGCGCAGTTCGTTGGTGGCGAGGGCGGCCGCCGCGCGGGCGGTGCGCGGGTCGCCGAGGCGGGCCAGGGCGTGCGCGGCGGACGCGCAGCGCTCGGCGTCACGGTGGTTGAGCAGCAGGACGAGGGCCTCGAAGGCGCGCCGGTCGCCCGCGCGGCCCAGCCGGAAGGCGGCCAGCTCGCGGGCCCACAGCGGCTCCGCGGGCGCGGTCAGTACCCGGGCCAGCGCATCGGCTTCCGCGGTGAGCAGCCGCTCGAAGTCCGGCCCGCCTCCCGACTCCCGCCGTAAGCGCTCCGTGAGCGCTCGCAACTCTTCGTCCATGTCTGAGAGGGTAGGACGCCCGTGGCGTCGGGGGACGTACATCACAAAGTCCGGGGGCTGGCGCGCTCGTTACCCGCCGGTTAAGCTCAAGCGAGCGAGTTACCCACTCGCACCCCCCTGTGGCGGTTTGGTGACGCAGCCCCACGGGAGCAGTCGGTTCGGTACTTCACGTACCGCAGTGCGACCCGGCCTCGGGACAGGGCCGGTCGGTTCTTCGCCGTTCCGCGGGCGTGTGCACGCCCGCCCCGCCCTCGGGTCCGCCCGAGCGGGGCACCCGGCGACGGCACCGGGCGTGTGCGCTCAGCAGCCCGGACATCACACCCGCACTCCTGCACGCACCCGGTGCGCCCCCTCGGCGCACCCGGGCGCACTCCTCGTCGTCACCCTCATTCCTGGAGTCCCGCGATGGCCACTCCCCTGTCCCCCAGCTCACCCTCCGCCCTGCGAAAGATCGCCGTCGTCGGTCTCGGCACCATGGGCACCGGCATCACCGAGGTCCTGCTCCGTGCCGGCCGCGAGGTGACCGGCATCGACATCAGCGAGGCGCAGGCGGCGAGTTGCCTCGCCGCCCTGGAGGCCTCCACCGCCCGCGCGGTCGAGCGCGGCCGGCTGACCGAGCAGGAGCGGGCCGACGCCCTCGCCCGGGTCCGCACCAGCACCGAGCTGTCCGCCGCGGCCGACGCCGACCTCGTCATCGAGGTGGCGCCGGAGTCGTACGAGATCAAGCAGCAGATCTTCCGTGAGCTGGACGGGATCGTGCGTCCCGAGACGATCCTCGCGACCGGGACCAACGCCCTGTCCGTGACCCGGCTGGCCGCCGACTCGGCCCGCCCGGAGCGGGTGCTGGGCCTGCACTTCTTCAACCCGGCGCCGGCCATGAAGCTCGTCGAGGTCGTCTCCTGTGTGCTGACCGCTCCGCAGGCCGTCGGCGCGGTCACCGACCTGGCGCTGGAGCTGGGCAAGGAGCCGGTCGCGGTCGGTGACCGTCCCGGGTTCGTGGCGGACGGGCTGCTGTTCGGCTACCTCAACCAGGCGGCCGCGATGTACGAGGCGAAGTACGCCTCCCGGGAGGACATCGACGCGGCGATGCGGCTCGGCTGCGGCCTGCCGATGGGCCCGCTCGCGCTGCTCGACCTGATCGGCGTCGACACCGCGCGTACGGTCCTGGAGGCCATGTACGCCGAGTCCCGGGACCGGCTGCACGCCCCCGCGCCGATCCTCAAGCAGCTCAGCGAGGCGGGTCTGACCGGCCGCAAGGCGGGCCGCGGCTTCTACACCTACGAGTCCCCCGGCAGCGCCACCGTCGTGCGCGACGCCCTGACCCCGCTGGAGGGCGGCTCCCTCACCCCCGGCCGCCCGGTGCGCTCGGTCGGCGTCGCGGGCTCCGGCACCATGGCCTCCGGCATCGCCGAGGTCTTCGCCAAGGCCGGTTACGAGGTCGTGCTCGCCGCTCGCAGCGAGGAGAAGGCGCAGACGGCGAAGGCCCGCATCGGCAAGTCGCTGGCACGCTCGGTCGACAAGGGCCGGATGACCGCCGAGGCAGCGGCCCAGACCCTGGAGCGGATCACCCCGGCGGGCTCCTACGACGCGTTCGCCGACGTCGACCTGGCCGTCGAGGCCGTGGCGGAGGACCTGGAGGTCAAGCGGCAGCTGTTCGCGGCGCTGGACAAGGTCTGCAAGCCGGGCGCGGTCCTCGCGACGACGACGTCCTCGCTGCCGGTCGTCGCCTGCGCCCGTGCCACCTCGCGCCCGCAGGACGTGATCGGCATGCACTTCTTCAACCCGGCGCCGGCGATGAAGCTCGTCGAGGTCGTCCGCACGGTGCTCACCGCGGACGAGGTGCACGCGACCGTCCGCGAGGTGTGCGCCAAGATCAGGAAGCACGCCGTGGACTGCGGCGACCGGGCCGGGTTCATCGTCAACGCGCTGCTGTTCCCGTACCTGAACAACGCGATCAAGATGGTCCAGGAGCACTACGCCTCGCTCGACGACATCGACGCGGCGATGAAGCTGGGCGGCGGCTACCCGATGGGGCCCTTCGAGCTGCTGGACGTCGTCGGCCTGGACGTCTCGCTGGCCATCGAGAAGGTGCTGCACCGCGAGTTCCGCGACCCGGGCCTCGCGCCCGCGCCGCTCCTGGAGCACCTGGTGGCCGCGGGCTGCCTCGGCCGCAAGACGGGCCGCGGCTTCCGCGAATATGCCCGCCGCTGAGCACTCCGGCGAGTGGTCCGGGACGGTTCCGGACCGCGCGGACTGGGGCGGCCTGCTGGATCCGGCCGCCCCTCCCCCGCCCCTGACGGGCGGGGGAAGCCCCGGACCTGCGCAGAGAGCCGCGCCCATGCAGTACGTTCGGGTCATGTCCCAGCCCGCCAAGTCCTCACGTACCCCCGCCACGCCCGACGCGCCGGAAACCGCCGCGGGCTCCCGCGCGGCTGCTCAGCGGCTGAAAATGCGCCGAGAACTGGCGGCCGCCGCGATGGAGCTCTTCGCGACGAAGGGGTACGAGGCGACCACCGTCGACGAGATCGCCGCCGCGGCCGGCGTCGCCCGCCGCACCTTCTTCCGCCACTTCCGCTCCAAGGAAGAGGCGATCTTCCCGGACCACGACGACACCCTGGTCCGTGCCGAGGCGGTGCTCAACGCGGCCCCCGCGCACGAGCACCCGCTGGACACGGTGTGCCGCGGCATCAAGGAAGTCATGAAGATGTACGCGGCCCGCCCGGAGATCTCGGTGGCCCGCTACAAGCTCACGCGCGAGGTACCCACCCTGCGCGAGGCGGAGATCGCCTCGGTGGCCCGCTACGAGCGCCTGTTCACCCGCTATCTGCTCGGCCACTTCGACGAGCACGCGCACGACGACGACGCCAACGACGACCCGCTGCTGGCCGAGGTCGCCGCCTCGGCGGTGGTCACCGCGCACAACCACGTGCTGCGGCGCTGGCTGCGGGCCGGCGGGCAGGGGGACGTGGAGGCACAGCTCGACCACGCCTTCGCGATCGTGCGCAAGACGTTCGGCACGGGGATCATGGCGGGGCGTTCCGCGCCGCCCGCGCCCCCGACCGCCGCGACGACCTCGGCGCAGGGCGAGGTGCTGGTGACGGTCGCCCGCACCGACGCCCCGCTGGAGGAGGTCATGCGGACCATCGAGCAGGCGCTCAAGGAGCGCTGAGCACCTGCCTCACCTGTGTGACGACGGCCACCCCTCGGGGTGGCCGTTTTGGTATGCCCCCAGCCGTTTTCCACCGGCTCTCCGGCGTCGTTCGATCGATCATCGCTCATTTGTTACGTAAAGATTTCATCTGAGAGGAAGTTCTGGCACTCAGTGCCTTGTCACCTGACACGCTGTGCCATACGTTGAGAGTGTTCCGGGCGGCCGGCGCACAGCGACACAGCACCGGGCCGGCTGTCCCCGCAGGCCACTGGTCTGCGCGCCCGGACGCCTGCGTCACAGGCACCCTCCCGCGCCACAAAGCGCTGCCGAACAGCACCACCCGCCGAACCGACGGCACACCCTCACACCCTCAGCAGCACCGACGTACCCATCGGCGCCCCTCCCTCAGGGCGCTCACCGCCGGAGGCAACACCGTGACCGTGAAGGACATCCTGGCCGCGATCCAGTCGCCCGAGAGCACCTCGGCCGACTTCGCCAACCTGCCGCTCCCCGAGTCGTACCGCGCCATCACCGTCCACAAGGACGAGGCGGAGATGTTCGCGGGCCTGAACAGCCGCGACAAGGACCCGCGCAAGTCGATCCACCTCGACGACGTCCCGGTGCCCGAGCTCGGCCCGGGCGAGGCCCTGGTGGCCGTCATGGCCTCCTCGGTCAACTACAACTCGGTGTGGACCTCGATCTTCGAGCCGGTGTCGACGTTCGCCTTCCTGGAGCGCTACGGCAAGCTGTCCCCGCTGACCAAGCGGCACGATCTGCCGTACCACATCATCGGCTCCGACCTCGCGGGCGTCGTCCTGCGCACCGGCCCCGGCGTCAACGCCTGGCAGCCCGGCGACGAGGTCGTCGCGCACTGCCTCAGCGTCGAGCTGGAGTCCCCCGACGGCCACGACGACACCATGCTCGACCCGGAGCAGCGCATCTGGGGCTTCGAGACCAACTTCGGCGGCCTGGCCGAGATCGCGCTCGTGAAGAGCAACCAGCTGATGCCCAAGCCCAAGCACCTGAGCTGGGAGGAGGCCGCCGCCCCGGGCCTGGTGAACTCCACCGCCTACCGGCAGCTGGTCTCCCGCAACGGCGCGGCGATGAAGCAGGGCGACAACGTGCTGATCTGGGGCGCCTCCGGCGGCCTCGGCTCCTACGCCACCCAGTTCGCGCTGGCCGGCGGCGCCAACCCGGTCTGTGTCGTCTCCTCCCCGGAGAAGGCCGAGATCTGCCGGAAGATGGGCGCCACGGCGATCATCGACCGCAACGCCGAGGGCTACAAGTTCTGGAAGGACGAGCACACCCAGGACCCCAAGGAGTGGAAGCGCTTCGGCAAGCGCATCCGCGAGCTCACCGGCGGCGAGGACATCGACATCGTCTTCGAGCACCCCGGCCGCGAGACCTTCGGCGCCTCGGTCTACGTCACCCGCAAGGGCGGCACCATCACCACCTGCGCCTCGACCTCGGGCTACATGCACGAGTACGACAACCGCTACCTGTGGATGTCGCTGAAGCGCATCATCGGCTCGCACTTCGCCAACTACCGCGAGGCCTACGAGGCCAACCGCCTCATCGCCAAGGGCAAGATCCACCCGACGCTGTCGAAGACGTACTCCCTGGAGGAGACCGGCCAGGCGGCCTACGACGTCCACCGCAACCTGCACCAGGGCAAGGTCGGCGTGCTGTGCCTGGCGCCCGAGGAGGGCCTCGGCGTGCGCGACCAGGAGATGCGCGCCCAGCACATCGACGCCATCAACCGCTTCCGCAACGTCTGAGGAACGGGGCCCAGATGACTGAGCGTCAGCCCGCCGAGGCGAAGCGGGAGAAGGACCGGCCGTGGCTCATGCGCACCTACGCCGGTCACTCCACGGCCGAGGCGTCCAACGAGCTGTACCGGCGCAACCTCGCCAAGGGCCAGACGGGCCTGTCGGTGGCGTTCGACCTGCCGACGCAGACCGGCTACGACTCCGACCACATCCTCGCCCGCGGCGAGGTCGGCCGGGTGGGCGTGCCCGTCGCGCACCTCGGTGACATGCGCCGGCTGTTCCAGGACATCCCCCTGGAGCAGATGAACACCTCGATGACGATCAACGCCACCGCCATGTGGCTGCTGGCGCTCTACCAGGTCGTCGCCGAGGAGCAGGGCGCGGACATCACCAAGCTCCAGGGCACGACCCAGAACGACATCGTCAAGGAGTACCTGTCCCGCGGGACGCACGTCTTCCCGCCGGGGCCGAGCCTGCGTCTGACGACGGACATGATCGCGTACACGGTCTCCCACATCCCGAAGTGGAACCCGATCAACATCTGCAGCTACCACCTGCAGGAGGCCGGGGCCACGCCGGTGCAGGAGATCGCGTACGCGATGTCCACCGCGATCGCCGTGCTCGACGCCGTGCGCGACTCCGGCCAGGTGCCGCAGGAGCGCATGGGCGACGTGGTCGCCCGGATCTCCTTCTTCGTCAACGCGGGCGTCCGCTTCGTCGAGGAGATGTGCAAGATGCGCGCCTTCGGCCGCATCTGGGACAAGGTCACCCGCGAGCGGTACGGCATCGAGAACCCCAAGCAGCGCCGCTTCCGCTACGGCGTCCAGGTCAACTCGCTCGGGCTGACCGAGGCGCAGCCGGAGAACAACGTCCAGCGGATCGTGCTGGAGATGCTGGCGGTCACCCTCTCCAAGGACGCACGCGCGCGTGCCGTGCAGCTGCCCGCCTGGAACGAGGCGCTCGGCCTGCCCCGCCCCTGGGACCAGCAGTGGAGCCTGCGCATCCAGCAGGTCCTCGCCTACGAGAGCGACCTGCTGGAGTACGACGACATCTTCGAGGGCTCGAAGGTCATCGAGGCCAAGGTCGACGAGCTGGTCGAGGCATCCCTCGCGGAGATCGAGCGGATCCAGGAGATGGGCGGCGCGATGGCCGCCGTGGAGTCCGGCTATCTGAAGTCGCAGCTGGTCTCCTCGCACGCCGAGCGCCGGGCCCGGATCGAGTCCGGGCAGGAGAAGATCGTCGGCGTCAACATCTTCGAGTCGACCGAGCCCAATCCGCTCACCGCCGACCTGGACACCGCGATCCAGACGGTCGACCCGGCGGTCGAGGCCCAGGTCATCGCCTCGCTCCAGCACTGGCGGGACACCCGCTACCAGCCGCCCTTCAACCACCCGCGCCCGTGCAAGGCGCTGGAGAGGCTGAAGGAGGCCGCGAAGGGCACCGACAACCTCATGGAGGCCACGCTGGAGTGCGCCCGCGCCGGCGTGACGACCGGCGAGTGGGCCGGGGCGCTGCGCGAGGTGTTCGGCGAGTTCCGCGCCCCGACGGGCGTGTCCTCCGCTCCCGTCGCCATCCCGGCCGAGGCCGGCTCGGCGCTCGCCGAGGTGCGCCGCAAGGTGGAACTGACGGCCCAGGACCTCGGCGTGGGCAAGCTGCGCTTCCTGGTCGGCAAGCCGGGTCTGGACGGGCACTCCAACGGCGCCGAGCAGATCGCCGTGCGCGCCCGCGACGCCGGGTTCGAGGTGGTCTACCAGGGCATCCGGCTCACCCCGGAGCAGATCGTGGACGCGGCCCTGGCCGAGGACGTGCACGCGGTGGGTCTGTCCATCCTGTCCGGCTCGCACGCGCAGCTGGTGCCGGACGTGCTGGACCGGCTGCGTGTGGCCGGTGCCACAGATATACCCGTGATCGCGGGTGGCATCATCCCCAGCGGGGACGCCGCGCAGCTCAGGGCCGCCGGCGTGGCTGCCGTCTTCACCCCGAAGGACTTCGACATCACCGGAATCATCGGCCGCATCGTCGACGAGATCCGGACAGCGAACAAGCTCGACCCCCTGGAGGTCCCCGCATGACCACGGTCAACCGCCTGCGTCCCCGGCGCTCCTGCCTGGCCGTACCGGGCTCGAACCCGCGCTTCCTGGAGAAGGCCCAGGGCCTCCCCGCCGACCAGGTCTTCCTCGACCTGGAGGACGCCTGCGCGCCGCTCGCCAAGCCCGAGGCGCGGCACACCATCGTGAAGTTCCTCAACGAGGGTGACTGGACCGGCAAGACGAGGGTCGTGCGGGTCAACGACTGGACGACCGAGTGGACGTACCGGGACGTCGTGACGGTCGTCGAGGGCGCGGGGCAGAACCTCGACTGCATCATGCTGCCGAAGGTGCAGAACGCCGAGCAGATCGTCGCCCTCGACCTGCTGCTGACGCAGATCGAGAAGACGATGGGCTTCGAGGTCGGCAAGATCGGCATCGAGGCGCAGATCGAGAACGCGCAGGGCCTCAACAACGTCAACGCGATCGCGCAGGCCTCCCCGCGCGTCGAGACGATCATCTTCGGCCCGGCCGACTTCATGGCGTCGATCAACATGAAGTCGCTGGTCGTGGGCGAGCAGCCGCCCGGTTACCCGGCGGACGCCTACCACTACATCCTGATGAAGATCCTGATGGCGGCCCGCGCCAACAACCTCCAGGCGATCGACGGCCCCTACCTGCAGATCCGCAACATCGACGGCTACCGCGAGGTCGCGCGGCGCGCCGCCGCCCTCGGCTTCGACGGCAAGTGGGTGCTGCACCCGGGCCAGGTCGAGGCGTCGAACGAGATCTTCTCGCCCTCCCAGGAGGACTACGACCACGCCGAGCTGATCCTGGACGCGTACGACTACTACACGTCGGAGGCGGGCGGCAAGAAGGGCTCCGCGATGCTCGGCGACGAGATGATCGACGAGGCCAGCCGCAAGATGGCCCTGGTCATCTCCGGCAAGGGACGGGCCGCCGGCATGCAGCGCACCAGCAAGTTCGAGATTCCGGAGGCGTGAGCATGCAGTTCGGGCGCACCTACGAGGAGTTCGAGGTCGGGGCGACGTACAAGCACTGGCCGGGCAAGACGGTCACGGAGTACGACGACCACCTGTTCTGTCTCCTCACCATGAACCACCACCCGCTCCACATGGACACGAACTATGCGGAGAAGACGACGGACTTCGGCAAGAACGTCGTCGTCGGGAACTACATCTACTCCCTGCTGCTGGGCATGAGCGTGCCGGACATCTCCGGCAAGGCGATCGCCAACCTGGAGATCGAGTCGCTCAAGCACGTGGCGCCGACCTTCCACGGCGACACGATCTACGGCGAGACGACCGTCCTCGACAAGTGGCCGTCGAAGTCGAAGAACGACCGCGGCATCGTCTACGTCGAGACCAAGGGCTACAAGCAGGACGGCACCCTGGTGTGCGTCTTCCGCCGCAAGGTCATGGTGCCGACCGAGACGTACATCAAGGAGCGCGGCGGCGAGCAGCCGGGCCGCCCGGAACTCAAGCAGCAGGAGAAGTAGGCCATGGCCCGTCTCGCCCAGACCGCCGGTCTGACCGACGTCCAGCAGGAGATCCTCTCCACCGTCCGGGACTTCGTCGACAAGGAGATCATCCCGGTCGCGACCGAGCTGGAGCACCGCGACGAGTACCCGCAGCAGATCGTCGACGGGCTGAAGGAACTCGGCCTGTTCGGCCTGATGATCCCCGAGGAGTACGGGGGCCTGGGCGAGTCGCTGCTCACCTACGCCCTGTGCGTCGAGGAGATCGCCCGCGGCTGGATGTCGGTCTCCGGCATCATCAACACCCACTTCATCGTCGCGTACATGCTCAAGCAGCACGGCACGCAGGAGCAGAAGGACCACTTCCTGCCGAGGATGGCGGCCGGCGACATCCGCGGCGCCTTCTCGATGTCGGAGCCGGCCCTGGGCTCCGACGTGTCGGCCATCACGTCGAAGGCGGTGAAGGACGGCGACGAGTACGTCCTGAACGGCCAGAAGATGTGGCTGACGAACGGCGGTACGTCCTCGCTCGTGGCGGTGCTGGTCCGCAGTGACGAAGGACACCCCGAGGGCACGGCCCCGCACAAGTCGATGACCACGTTCCTCGTCGAGAAGGAGCCCGGCTTCGGTGAGGTCCGCCCCGGCCTGACCATCCCGGGCAAGATCGACAAGATGGGGTACAAGGGCGTCGACACCACCGAGCTGATCATGGACGGCCTGCGCATTCCGGCCGACCGGGTGCTCGGCGGGGTCACCGGCCGAGGTTTTTACCAAATGATGGACGGCGTGGAGGTCGGCCGCGTCAACGTCGCGGCGCGTGGCTGCGGTGTCGCGCAGCGTGCCTTCGAGCTGGGCGTCCAGTACGCGCAGCAGCGCCACACGTTCGGCAAGCCGATCGCCCAGCACCAGGCGATCCAGTTCAAGCTCGCCGAGATGGCCACCAAGGTGGAGGCCGCGCATGCGATGATGGTGAACGCAGCGCGCAAAAAGGACTCCGGTGAACGAAACGACCTCGAGGCGGGGATGGCGAAGTACCTCGCCTCCGAGTACTGCAAGGAGGTCGTGGAGGATGCCTTCCGGATCCACGGCGGCTACGGCTTCTCCAAGGAGTACGAGATCGAGCGCCTCTACCGTGAGGCCCCGATGCTGCTCATCGGTGAAGGTACCGCCGAGATCCAGAAAATGATCATCGGTCGCAGACTGCTCGAAGAGTATCGGTTCCAGGGCTGATTGTCCGGGTACGGGGTGTTATCTCCGGGAGGAAGATCACACCCCGTAGGCACTCTTCGGACGCCGACTCGGCTTCCTGCCTTACCCAGTTGTGCCCGCGAACCGCTACGATCGCGGAAAGCCGCCGTCCCCCTCCTGAAGCGCGGCATCATCCGCTACGAAGGTCATCCATGCCCCACAGCCAAACCTCTGCACCTCGCGACAGCCGAGCCGGCGTACGCCTCGCGCGCGGAGCATCGCCGTGGCTTCTCCCGACCGTCGCCACCGCAGCCCTCAGCCTGGCCCGGGCACGCCGCTCCGGCGCCGCCAGGGCCGTCGCCGTTCCCGCCACCGCGCTCGCGGCGGGGATGCTGTGGTTCTTCCGCGACCCCGAGCGCGAGATCGCCCAGGGCCGGGTCATCTCCCCGGCCGACGGTGTGGTGCAGAGCATCATGCCGTGGAAGGACGGGCGGACCCGCGTCGCGATCTTCATGAGCCCGCTCAACGTCCACGTGAACCGCGCCCCGCTGGCCGGCACCGTGACGTCGGTCGAGCACATCCCCGGGGGCTTTGTTCCGGCTTTCAACAAGGAGAGCGAGAACAACGAGCGCGTAGTCTGGCATTTCGACACCGAACTCGGCGACATCGAGATGATCCAGATCGCCGGCGCGGTGGCCCGTCGCATCGTGCCGTACATCCCGCAGGGGACGAAGGTCGAGCAGGGCGACCGGATCGGGCTGATCCGCTTCGGCTCGCGTGTCGATCTCTACCTGCCGGAGGGTGTGGAGGTCGCGGTCGAGGTCGGTCAGAAGACCGTGGCTGGGGTGACTCGCATTGACCGTGATTGATCCGCAGACTCAGTCGGGCTGGGTGCCGGAGGCGGCCGAGGAGGACGAGGAGGAGATGCCCCTCTCCCTCCGCCTCTCAATAGCGGACACCCTGACCCTCGGTAACGCCACGTGCGGCTTCATGGCGGTGTACTTCACCACCACCGGCATCCTGATCCCGCACCTGACCGGCAGCCAGGAGTCCGGCATGGCCCGCCACAGCGCGGCCACGGCGGTCATCCTGATGCTCTGCGCGGCGGTCTTCGACCTGTTCGACGGCCTGGTGGCGCGCAAGCTGCGCTCCTCGCCGATGGGCGCGGAGCTGGACAACCTGTCCGACCTGATCAGCTTCGGCCTGGCCCCGGCGTACTTCGTCCTGGTCTACGGCATGGTCGCCGACGACGCCCACCAGAGGGTGGCCGCGGTCGGCGCGATCGTGGTTCTGCTGGCGGTCGTGCTGCGTCTCGCGCGCTTCTCGTGCGTGACGGTGAAGGACGGGACCTTCCAGGGCATGCCGAGTCCCTTCGGGGCGCTGACGGTCGTGGCGATCGTCCTGCTGGAGCTGCCGTTCGCGGCGACGCTGCTGGCGATCATCGGTACGGCGTGGCTGATGGTGAGCCGCGTGGAGTACCCGAAGCCGCGCGGGCGTCTCGCGGTGGCGATGCTCTCCTGGATCGTGCTGAGCATGGGCCTGCTGGCGGCGTGGGCCTTCGGCGCGCCGAGCGGGCAGCTGCTGCTACAGACCGGTTGCGCGCTGCAGCTGGTGATGGGCGCGGTGATCCCGCTCTTCGCCACGGCTCGGCGGGTGAACAACTTCCGCGACAACCGGCGCGAGGCGCGGGCTGCGCAGCTGCCGTGACGGCGTCCTTGCAAGGGCCCCGGACCATTTGGTCCGGGGCCCTTTGCCGTGTGCGCGGCGGTGAGCCGCAGTGCCACGGCCGTGTGCCGCGGTGCCGGAGCGCCGCGCGCCGGCACCGGCGGCGGTGTGCCACGGCGGCCGGGCGCAGCGCGAAGGTACGGGCGGGGTCCAGAACGGGGCCCGGCACTGGTGACGAGCCGCAGCACGCCGGCGTCGGCAGGCTCCCGGACACGACCCGGCACCAGTGACGAGCCGCAACGCGCCGGCACCAGCAGGATCCCGGACATGACCCGGCACCGGTGACAGGCCGCAGCACGTCGGCACCGGCGGGGTCCGGCACACGGCCTGGCGCGCCTGTGCCGGCAGCGCGGCTCCGGAGCGGGCGGGAGAGACGGCGACCCCGGGGACGCCGTCCGTGCGGACGGGGTCTCCGGGGTCGCCGGTGGGTCACGCGGGCTCCGGGCGCAGAGAGCAGGCGTGCTGAAGCCCACCCCGGCCCCCGGAGGGCTCAGCGCAGGTAGTCCTTCGCGATCTGCTCCGCCACTCGCTCCAGGATGGGACCGGCATCCGCGATGCACTTCGCGACGTCCGGCTCGATCTCCGTCAGGGGGTAGGCGCGGCGGATGCCCGCGCGGCCCAGCGCCTCGTGCGGCAGGGCGAGGCGGCCGCAGACCGCCACGACCTCCTTGTCCGCCGCCCGCGCCGCCGCGGCGACGCCCGCCGGGGCCTTGCCGTGCAGGGTCTGCTCGTCCAGGGAGCCCTCGCCGGTGATCACCAGCGAGGCGCGCTCCAGGGCCGGACCGAAGCCCAGCACGTCCAGCATCAGCTCGATGCCGGGGCGGAAGCTCGCGCCGAGCAGCAGGGCGCCGTAGCCGATGCCGCCCGCGCCGCCGGCGCCCGGGGACGCGGCGAGCTCGGCGGCCTTGGGGCCGATGGCCTTCTCCAGCACCTCCGCGTAGTGGGCGAGGGCCGCGTCGAGGGTGGCCACGTCCTCCTCGGAGGCGCCCTTCTGCGGTCCGTACACCGCCGCGCAGCCCTTCGGGCCGGTGAGGGGGTTGTCCACGTCGCTGGCGAGGACGAAGTCCACCTCGGCGAAGCGGGGGTCCACGCCCGACAGGTCGGCCGAGGCGAGGTCCGCCAGCGCGCCGCCGCCCGGGCCGACCGGCTCTCCGTCGGCGTCCAGGAACACCGCGCCGAGGGCGGCCAGCATGCCGGCGCCGCCGTCGGTGGTGGCGCTGCCGCCCACACCGAACACGATCGTGCGGGCACCCGCGTCGAGCGCGGCCTTCAGCACCTCGCCGGAGCCGTAGGTCGTGGCGGTCAGCGGGGCGAAGACGCCCGCCGGGAGCAGCTGGAGGCCCGAGGCCTCGGCCATCTCCACCACCGCGGTGCCGTCGCGCAGCGCGAAGGCAGCCGTGACCGGCTCGCCGAGCGGGCCGGTGACCCGGACCTCCCGGCGTTCGAAACCGGCCGCCACGGCAGCCGCGACCGTGCCGTCACCGCCGTCCGCGACGGGGAGCGTCTCGACCTCCACGCCGGGTACGACCCGGCGCAGCCCGGCCGTCACCCGCTGGGCGACCTCGACCGCCGTCAGCGAGCCCTTGAACTTGTCCGCGGCAACGAGCACCCGCCGGGTGCCCTCCACAGCAGCGTCCGCCACCTTGCTATCCCCTTGCTCTCCGGGCTCCGACGCACGTCGGGGCCAGTCGCGCCGCTGCGACCATAACCGGAGGACACCCCTTACGTCATGCCCCGCCCGCTGGCTGGAACGCCCGCTCGCCTGCGCAGACCCCGTCCCCCGCACGCGCGGACCCGGCCCCGTCGCCCGCGCAGACCCGGCCGCGAGCGGGTACCCCTCCCCCATGACCGCTGTGGGCACGACGCCGGAACTGGCCGACCGCATCCTCGGAGGCTGGCTGGGCCGGATCGCGGGCAACATGCTCGGCAAGCCGGTGGAACAGGGCGAGGTGTGGACCCGGGAGCGCATCGACCGCTACCTGCGGCGGGCCGCCGCGCTCCCGCTGACCGACTACCTGCCCGAGCCCGCGGACGGCGGTGCGCACGACCCGCCGCTGCGCCCGGAGTGGCGTGACTGCGTGCGCGGCCGCGTCCACGGCAGCTGCCGGGACGACGACATCGACTACGCGATCCTCGGTCTGCACCTGCTGGAGACGTACGGCTTCGCCTTCAGCACCGAGCAGGTCGGCGACCTGTGGCTGCTGAGGCTGCCGTATCTGCAGACCTTCACGGCGGAGCGGGCGGCGTACCGCAATCTCGCCAACGGGCTGAAGCCGCCGCTGACGGCGACCTTCGACAACCCCTATCAGGAGTGGATCGGCGCCCTGATCCGCGCGGACGTCTTCGGCTGGACGTGCCCCGGCGCCCCGCGCCGCGCGGCCCTGCTGGCCCGGCGGGACGCGGTGCTGTCGCACACCGGCAACGGCGTGTACGGCGCCATGTTCGCAGCCGCGCTGATCTCCGCCGCGTTCGGCGCGGCCGGGGTGCGGGAGGCGCTGGAGAGCGCGCTGGGGGTGGTGCCGGCGAGTAGCCGTCTGGCGCGGACCGTGCGCCGGGTGATGTCCCTGCACGAGACGCGGCTGCCCTGGGAGGACACCCTGGCCACGGTGGAGGAGGAGACCGCCGGTCTGGGCTGGATCCACACCGTGCCGAACGCCGCGGTGCTCACGGCGGGCCTGCTCTACGGCGACGGCGACTTCACCCGGACCATCGCGCTGACCGTGCGCGGTGGCCTGGACACCGACTCCAACGGGGCGACGGCGGGGTCGGTGGCCGGTGTGCTGGCCGGTGCGGCGGCGATCCCCGCGCAGTGGAAGGAGCCCCTGGAGGACACCGTGCGCAGCGCGGTGTTCGGCTTCGACGGGGTGCGCATCAGCGAGCTGGCCGAGCGGACGCTGCGGCTGGCCGGGACACAGGCCTGAGGCGGGCGCGTGCTGGTTACCCTTCCTGGATGACCACAGCTGACTTCGCGACGTACATCGCCTCCCTCCCGCGCGTGCTCGCCGGGGCCGCCGCGCTGTTCCGGGACGCCGAGGGCCGGGTGCTGCTGGTGGAGCCCAACTACCGCGAGGGGTGGGCGCTGCCGGGCGGCACGATCGAGTCCGACGACGGTGAGACGCCGCGGCAGGGCGCGCGGCGCGAGACGCTGGAGGAGATCGGCCTGGACCGGCCGCTGGGCCGGCTGCTCACCGTGGACTGGTCGCACGGTCCCGGCCGGCCGCCGCTGGTGTCGTATCTGTACGACGGCGGTGTGCTGACCGAGGACGACTTCCGGGCGATCCGGCTGCAGGAGGAGGAGCTGCTGTCCTGGCGGCTGGTGCCGCGCGAGGAGCTGACCGGCTATCTCCTCGATCCCCTGGGCAGCCGGGTCTTGGCCGCCCTCGACGTCCTGGCGGAGGGCTCGGGCACGGCGGAACTGGAGAACGGGCAGAAGGTCGCGTGAGCGGCGGCGTGCTCAGCCCTGGACGTCCCTCGGCTTGACGTCGACCTGGCGCAGCGCCTCGTCCCGGGTCGCCGTGCGGGCCTCGGTGCGGTGGCCGCGCTCGATGTAGTCGCGGACGACGAGTTCGACGGCGTCCTGGGGGCTGCCCACGCCCGCCAGGACCATGACCTCGACGACCAGTTCGGCGTCGAGCGAGACGGTGACCTTGGCCATGTGCGGGACAGTAGCACCGGGCGGTCGCCGGAGGGACGGGTTCTGGTCCCGTCCTCAGCGGCCTGCGCAGGGGGCGTGGAGCCGGTACACGACGCTCCGGCGCAGCGGGCCGTCCGGCACGGCCGGGTCGTCGAAATCGTCGGCCGGGTCGTGGGTCATGCCGAGCCGGCGCATCACGGCCTGCGAGCGGACGTTGCCGGCCGCCGTGACCGCGAGGATCTCCTGGAGCCCGAGACGGGTGAAGCCGAAGTCGAGGACCGCTCGGGCGGCCTCGGTGGCGTAGCCGTGTCCCCAGGCGGGGCGGGCCAGCCGCCACCCGGCCTCCACCCCGGTGAACGGCATGTCCTCCTCCACCGGGTCCAGCCCGGCGAACCCGATGAACGCGCCGGTGGCCCGCACCTCGAGGGCCCACCAGCCCCAGCCCCGCCGGTCCAGGTCGGCCTGGAAACGGGCCACGGACGCGTCGCTCCGCTCGGGCGTGAGGACGCCGGGGAAGTACGCGCGGACCTCGGGGTCGGCGTTCAGGGCCGCCCACGGGGCGAGGTCGGACGCGCGCCAGTGGCGCAGCAGAAGCCGGTCGGTCGTCAGCTCGGGCACCGGGCCACCGTAGCGGGGCCCCACCCGCCCGGACGACTGCTTATCGGCCGCCCCCGTCCCTGGCCCTGCCGGTCGGATACCCGCTCGCTCCGCGCCGACGGGCGTCCTACGCTCGGCTCCATGACCAGGCCCCTCGTAGCGATCCTCAGCGGGGCGGGCATCTCGACCGACTCCGGCATCCCCGACTACCGAGGCCCGCAGGGGCTGTGGCGGCGCGATCCGGATGCCGAGAAGCTCGTGACGTACACGTACTACATGGCGGATCCGGAGATCCGGCGGCGCTCCTGGCGGATGCGGCGCGAGAGCGGCGCGCTCGAGGCGCGGCCCAACGCCGCGCACCGGGCCGTCGCGGAGCTGGAGCGGACGGGCGTGCCGGTGCGGGTGATCACGCAGAACGTGGACGGGCTGCACCAGCTGGCCGGGATGCCCGCCCGCAAGGTGCTCGAACTGCACGGCAGCGCCCGCGGCGTGGTGTGTACGGCGTGTCGGGCGCGCAGTTCGATGGAGGAGGCCCTGGCCCGGGTCGACGCCGGTGAGGAGGACCCGTCCTGCCTGGAGTGCGGCGGCATCCTGAAGTCGGCGACCGTCATGTTCGGCGAGCGGCTCGATGCGATGGTGCTCGGTGAGGCCGCCGCGGTCAGCAAGGCGTGCCAGGTGTTCATCGCCGTCGGCACCTCGCTGCAGGTGCATCCGGCGGCCGGGCTCGCGGGTGTCGCCGTCGACCACGGGGCGCGGCTGGTCATCGTCAACGCCGAGCCGACGCCGTACGACGAACTCGCGGACGAGGTGATCCGCGAGCCCATCGGTACGGCCCTGCCCGCGCTGCTGCGCCGGATCGGCGGCGGCGAGGGCGGGTGAGCCCGCGGACTCCGACCGCGCCCGACTCCGGCGCGGTCGGAGTCCGCGGGTGTCAGGCCACGCTCAGAGCGCGACCTCGACGCAGACCTGGGCCTGGAGGCACGCCTCGGTCCCGGCCGCGCCGACGGCGAGCCCGGCGCCGAGGCCGACACCGGCGTGCACGGCGAGACCACCGGCGACGTCGTCGAGTTCGGCCTCGGAGATCTCGGCGGTCTCGACCTGGTAAACGGAGTTCATGACTGTTCCCTTCGTACTGGCTGCCGGAAGATCCAAACACGCATACGGAGGGCAGTCGTCCGGTCCCGGTGGGTCTGCGGCGAATCTGCACAGCACGTGCGCAGGGTGGTCAGAACAGCGCCGCACCGCCTTCGAAGTCCAGCAGTTGGCGCTTGCGGGACAGGCCGCCGCCGTAGCCGGTGAGGCCGCCGTCGGCGCCGACGACGCGGTGGCAGGGGACGATGATCCCGATCGGGTTCTTGCCGTTGGCGAGGCCGACGGCGCGGGAGGCACGCGGGGCGCCGAGGGCGGCGGCCAGGTCGCCGTAGGTGCGCCGCTCGCCGTAGGGGATGGCCCGCAGCAGTTCCCAGACCCTGCGCTGGAACGGGGTGCCGGCCAGGCGCAGTTCGAGGGTGAACTCGCGCAACTGGCCCGCGAAGTAGGCCTTCAGCTGCTCCTCCGCCTCGGCGAACGGGGTCGGGTCGCGGTCACCGAAGGTCTCCTCGGGTGGGCGGTGGCGTTGCGCGGTCATGTACAGCCCGCACAGGACGCCGTCGTCGGCGACGAGGGTGAGCGGGCCGCAGGGGCTGTCGATCACGGTGTGCTGCTTCATGAACGTCCTCACACGGGCAGGAAGTTGATGGGGTGGTCGTCGGTCGCCCACAGGTACTGCACGGCGTAGGCCCGCCAGGGGCGCCAGGCCGTCGCGCGGGCGGTGAGGGCGGCCGGGGTGGCGGGCAGGCCCAGCTCGGCGGCCGCGCGCCGGATGCCGAGGTCGGTGGGGAGGAAGGCGTCGGGGTCGCCGAGGGCGCGCATGGCGATGACGTCGACGGTCCAGGGACCGAAGCCGGGCAGGTCCAGCAGCCGGGCGCGGGTCTCGGCCCAGTCGCTCTCGACGCCCAGGTGGAGGGAGCCGTCCGCCAGGTGGGCGACCAGGGTGGTGAGTGTGGTGCGGCGGGTGCGGGGCATCGCCAGGGTCTCGGGGTCGACCGCCGCGAGGGCCTGCGGGGACGGGAAGAGGTGGGTCAGGCCGCCCTCCGGGTCGGTGACCGGCTCGCCGTGCGCCGTGGTGAGCCGGGCGGCGTGGGTGCGGGCGGCGGCCGTGGACACCTGCTGGCCGAGCACGGCCCGTACCGCGAACTCCGCCTCGTCGACCGTGCGCGGCACACGCCGCCCGGGGGCCTTGTCGACCAGGGGCGCGAGCAGCGGGTCGGCGCGCAGCGCGTCGTCGACGGCGACCGGGTCGGCGTCCAGGTCGAGCAGCCGGCGGCAGCGGCTGATGGCGACGGTGAGGTCGCGCAGGTCGGTGAGGGTGAGGCGGCAGGCGATGTGGTCGGGCCGGGGCGTGAGGGCGACGATGCCGTGGCCGTACGGCAGCCGCAGCGTGCGCCGGTAGGAGCCCTCGCGCCACTCCTCCACGCCGGGTACGGCGGTCGCGGCGAGGTGGCCGAAGAGGTTGTCGGGGTTGAGCGGGGCCCGGAAGGGCAGGCGCAGCGACAGGGTGCCGGGGGCGGCCGGTACGGCGCTGTGCGGGGCGCGGGCGCGCAGGTCGCTCGGGGCGAGGGCGAAGACCTCGCGGACGGTGTCGTTGAAGGTGCGGATCGAGGAGAAGCCGGCGGCGAAGGCGATGTCCGCCATCGGCAGCGGGGTCGTCTCGATGAGCAGGCGCGCGGTCTGGGCGCGCTGGGCGCGGGCCAGGGCGAGGGGGCCGGCGCCCAGCTCGGCGAGCAGCTGGCGTTCGACCTGGCGGGTGCTGTAGCCGAGCCGGGAGGCGAGTCCGGGCACGCCCTCGCGGTCGACGACGCCGTCGGCGATCAGCCGCATGGCGCGGGCGGTGAGGTCGGCGCGCTGGTTCCACTCGGGTGAGCCGGGGCTGGTGTCGGGGCGGCAGCGCTTGCAGGCGCGGAAGCCGGCCTGCTGGCAGGCGGCCGCGCTCGGCTGGAAGATCATGTTGTCGGGTTTCGGCGGCACGGCCGGGCAGCTGGGCCGGCAGTAGATGCCGGTGGTCAGGACGGCGGTGAAGAACCAGCCGTCGAAGCGCGCGTCCTTGGACTGGACGGCGCGCACGCACCGCTCCCGGTCGGTGTGCATCCCGTTCTGCATGCCTCAAGCATCGGCCACGCCCACGGGCCGGGCTGGCGGAAATCCGACATCAACGCGGCGGGGGCTGCGCCGGGACGGATCGCTCGGGACGCGTTCACCCGCTGCCGTCGCGTCGTTACGATACGGGCCATGCCCCACGCAGTCGTCACCGGCCGCCGGCCGGCACGCGGAGCACCCCCGGCCGGGCCGCGGTGACGCCGCCGGAGCCGGCGCCGCGCCGGACGACGGGGCCGCTGTACGCGGCCGGTTTCACCACCGCCTTCGGGGCGCACGGCGTCGCCGCGAACCTCGGCGCCGCCGACGCGGACGCCGTCACCTCGCTGCTCGTCCTCGGTGGTCTCCTCGCGCTCTACGACGGTGCGGAGGTCCTGCTCAAACCGTTGTTCGGCACGCTGGCCGACCGGGTCGGGGCGCGCCCGGTGCTGCTCGGCGGGCTGGTCGCGTTCGCGGCCGCGTCCGCCCTGTACGTCGCCGTGGACCGGCCCGGCTGGCTGTGGGCGGCGCGGCTCGGCCAGGGCGCGGCGGCCTCCGCGTTCTCCCCGTCGGCGTCGGCGCTGGTGTCCCGGCTGAACCCGGCGGCGCGGCAGGGCCGTGCCTTCGGCAGCTACGGCTTCTTCAAATCCGCCGGCTACACGCCGGGCCCGCTGCTGGGCGGGGTGCTGGTGTGGGCCGGGGGGCTGCGGCTGCTGTTCGGGCTGCTCGCGGTGCTCGGCGCGGCCGTGGCGCTCTGGGCGTGGGTGGCCGTGCCGGTCGTACCGCCGCTGCCCAAGGAGCGGCAGACGGTGGTGGATCTGGCGCGGCGACTGGCCGACCCGGGGTTCCTGGTACCGACGGCGGCTTTGGCCGGGGCGACGGCCGCGCTGTCGGTGGGGGTGGGCTTCCTGCCGGTGTCCGGGCGTGCGGCCGGGCTCGGGCCCGTGGCGACGGGCGCTGCGGTGTCGGTGCTGGCGGCGTGCGCGGCGGTGGTGCAGCCGCGGGCCGGGCGGGCGCTGGACGCCGGGCGGCTGCGCACGGGGACCGGGCTGGGCGCGGGGCTGCTCCTGGCGGCGGCCGGGGCCGGATGCGCGATGCTGCCGGGCCTGGTGGGCGTGCTGCTCGCCGCCGCGCTGATCGGGGTCGGCACCGGGCTGATCACGCCGCTGGGATTCGCCGCGCTGGCCGCGGGGACGCCGAAGGAGCGGCTCGGGCAGACCATGGGGGCGGCGGAGCTGGGCCGGGAACTGGGCGATGCGGGCGGGCCGTTGCTGGTCGCGGGTGTGGCGTCGGCGGCGACCCTGACGTACGGCTACGCGGCGCTGGCGGTGCTGCTGGCGCTCGGGCCGCTGCTCGCCCGGGTCGCTGCCCGCCCGGTCCGGTGCTCGCCCGGGCGGGACGAGCACCGGTGAACCGCGCTAGAAGTTGATCATGTGTCCGGCGAGTCCGTGGACGGCCTCCTTGACCGCCTCGCCCAGCGTCGGGTGGGCGTGGACGTTGCGGGCGACCTCGTGGACGGTGAGGTCCCACTGCTGGGCCAGGGTCAGCTCGGGCAGCAGCTCGGTGACGTCGGGGCCGATGAGGTGGCCGCCGATCAGCTCGCCGTACTTCGCGTCGCTGATCAGCTTGACGAAGCCGGTGGAGTCGCCGAGACCGTGCGCCTTGCCGTTGGCGGTGAAGGGGAACTTCGCGACCTTCACGTCGTAGCCGAGGTCGCGGGCCTGGGCCTCGGTGTAGCCGAAGCTGGCGATCTGCGGCTGGCAGTACGTGGCGCGCGGGATCATGGCGTACTCCAGCTCCATGGTCTCCGCGTCCGCGATGGTCTCGGCGGCGACCACGCCCATGGCCTCGGCGGCGTGCGCGAGCATCAGCTTGGCGGTGACGTCGCCGATGGCGTAGATGTGCGGCACGGAGGTCCGGCAGCGGCCGTCGACGTCGATGGCGCCGCGGTCGGTGACCTTGACGCCGGTGTTCTCCAGGCCGTAGCCCTCGACGTTCGGGGCGAAGCCGATGGCCTGGAGCACCTTGTCGGCCTCCAGCACCTGCTGGGAGCCGTCCTTGGCGGTGACGGTGACACGGACCTGGGGGCCGGACTCGTCGATGGCGTCCACCCGGGTGGAGGTGAGCACGTCGATGCCGAGCTTGCGGTACTGCTTGGCCAGCTCGGCGGAGACCTCGGCGTCCTCCAGCGGGGCGACGCGGTCCAGGAACTCGACGATGGTGACCTTGACGCCGTAGTTGTGCAGCACGTAGGCGAACTCGATGCCGATCGCGCCGGCGCCCGCGATGACGATCGACTGCGGGAGGTCCTCGGCGAGGATCTGCTCCTCGTAGGTCACCACGCGCGCGCTGCGCTTGGTGTTGGGCAGCAGCTTGGGGGTGGCGCCGGTGGCGATGATGCAGTGGTCGAAGCCGATCGTGCGCGTGTTGCCGTCGTAGTCGGCGACCTGGAGGGTGTTCGCGTCGAGGAAGGTCCCACGGCCGTCGAACTCCGTGATCTTGTTCTTCTTCATCAGGTAGTGGACGCCCTTGACCCGGCCGTCGGCGACGCGGCGGCTGCGGCGGAAGGCCTCGCCGTAGTCGAAGGAGATGGGGCTGTCCGACTTGATGCCGAAGGTCTTCGCCTCACGGGTGACGATGTGCGCGAGCTCGGCGTTGCGCAGGAGCGCCTTGGTGGGGATGCAGCCGACGTTCAGGCAGACGCCGCCCCAGTACTTCTCCTCGACGACGGCGACGCGCTTGCCCAGCTGGGCGGCTCGGATCGCGGCCACGTAGCCGCCGGGGCCCGCGCCGAGGACCACGACGTCGAAGCGCTCGTCCTGCTCGACCATGGGGACTTCCTTTTCGGGTGTGCCGTGAAGTGCTGACCCACGGATTCTTTCTCCCTCACCGCCTCCCCGCCACGCCGATCACGGATCTCGCCCGCACAGAGGGTGTGATCTTGGTCCTTGCCCGGGGGTGACGAGAGAGTCCTCCACCACCCGCGGGCCCCCGGGCCGCCCGGGTCGGACGGTTCCGGTCGGCCGGCGGGACAGGGCCCGGGTCAGACGGTCCCGGTCGGCCGGCGGGACAGCGAGGTCGCCCGGTCCACGTCCTTGAGGGGGCGCAGGCGGTAGGTGTACGCGTAGTCGTGGTCGGTGAAGAGTTTGTACTCGTCGTGGGTGTGGGCGCCCCAGCTGTTGTCGCCGCCCACGCCCATCTGGCGGTGGTTGACCCGGAGGACGACCTCCTTGCGGGGGGTGAGCTGGTAGTCGTGGCGGACGCCGAGGGAGAGGTCCTCGGGGGTGAAGCGGGAGGCGTTGACCTCGATCAGCGGCTCCCCGGACACCAGCAGGCCACGGCCGGCGGCGTCCGTGAGGGCGGCCCAGCGCACGTCCGTCTTGTTGCCGTTCTCCTGGGGGCGGATGTAGGAGGTCCACTGCTCGGAGACGGTCCCGGAGTACAGGCCGACGTCGGTGCCGTCGTTGCGGTCCCAGTAGTTGTCCTCGGGCCCGCGCCCGTAGTAGTGCAGGTGCTCCAGCCGCTCCGGCAGGAACAGCATCGTGCCGACCTCCGGGAGGTAGGGCAGGCTCGCGGCGCCCGGGTGCAGGCTGTGGTCGACGCGGATCTCGGCGTTGCCGAACACGGTGTAGGTGGTGGAGTACGCCGACACGACCGTGGTGGGCAGGGTGCCGGTCACCTTGATCTCGACGGCGCGGTCGCGCAGGGGCCGCACGGTCACCCCGGTCACGGCCCGGCGGGCGCCCGCGTCGCGCCAGGTCTGGTTGCGGGTGTGCTGGCCGTTGCCGCGGTCGTTGTCGGTGGGCGCACGCCAGTAGTTGGGTACCGGTCCCGAGGCGATCAGGCTCATCCCGGCGGCCTCGTAGGTGGTGAGGAGACCGGTCCGCTTGTCGACGGTGACGGTGAAGTCCGCACCGGTGACGGTGACGGACGCGGCCGTGTCGGCGTACCGCAGCGCGGGCACGGAGCCGAGCGGGGCGGGCGTCACGGCCGGGCTGCCCGCGTCGAGCGGGATCTGCTGCCGGGCCACCTCGAAGCCTTCCTTCGCCCAGGGGGTGGCCTCCCGGGTGGTGAAGGACAGCTCGAGGAAGTGGTCCGTGCCGGGCGCGGGGCTGCCGGGCAGGCTCAGCGGCACGGTGACGTCCTTGCGCGTGAGCGGCGGGACGTCCAGCTGATCCCGGGTCAGCTTCCCCCTCTGCACGACGACGCCATCGGCGACCAGCGACCAACTGCCGTCGAACTGCCGGAGGTTGGTGAAGAGGTGCTCGTTGGTGAGCGTGACCCGGCGCGGGTCCCCACCGGCCGGGGCGGCGTTGATCGCCTGGTAGATCCGCTTGACCTCGGCGGCCTTGCCGGTGTGGCCGCGATCGGCGGTGACGATGCCGTCGGCGACGAAGGCGCCGTCGTTGGGGTTGTCCCCCCAGTCGCCGCCGTACGCGAAGAAGGTCTTCTGCTGCGGCACGGCCTCGGTGAGCCCCACCGTGGCCGCGTCGAACCAGAACCGCACCCCGGCGTCCCCCGGCCCGCGCCCCTCCGCGGCCAGCTCACCGGCCCCCAGCGCACGGGCGTACACCCGCGCCCGCCGGATCGTGCCGCTGAACTCGCGGGTCGGGTTGTCGACATCGGTGGCGAGGGAGAGCGGCGCGGCGGTGACGGCCGGCCGCGAGGTGGTCGTCCGCGTCGCCCGCACCGCGCCGTCGGCGTACAGCGTCACCGTGCCCGCGTCCGCGTCGAAGACGCCGGCGACATGGTGTTCGCGGCCGGTCCAGTCCGCGGGCAGGGCCCAGCTCGCGGTGATCCACTGACCGGCGCTGTGGATGAAGAACTCCAGGTTGCTGTCGGTCTGTTTGAGGGCGTACTGGGTGTCGCCCTTGGCGAGGACCGGCTGGTGGTAGCCGGTGACGCGCGGGGTGATCCAGGCTTCCAGGGTCAGCGAGCCGGTGAGGTCGAGGCGGTCGTCGCGGGCGAAGACGGTGCCGCCGCTGATGCCCTTGGCCCGGTCGAAGCGGCCGTGCGCGGGGAGGATCTCACCGCGCAGCCCGGCCGGCCCGGTCTCGGTGAGGAGGGTGCGCGCGGGGGTCGGCCAGCTCAGCGACTGGTCGACGAAGTCCCAGATCCAGCCGCCCTGCAGTACGTCGTAGCGCCGGATCAGGTCCCAGTACTTCTTGAGGTTGCCGTTGGAGTTCCCCATCGCGTGGGCGTACTCGATCATGACGTACGGCCGGGTGTCGGTGGTGTCCTTCGCCCGCTGCTCCACACGCGCGGGGGTGTCGTACATCTCCGAGCGGATGTCGCTGACGCCGGGGCGGTCGTCGCCCTCGTACTGGATGACGCGGGTGGGGTCGTAGGAGCGGATCCAGTCGTGCATGGCGGAGAACGTGCTGCCGCCGCCGGCCTCGTTGCCGAGGGACCAGATGACCACCGAGGCGTGGTTCTTGTCGCGGTGGACCATGTTCTGCGCGCGGGCGACGCAGGCGGCGGTCCACTCCGGGTGGCTGCCGGGGTACTGGTCGCGGACGCCGTGCGTCTCCAGGTTGGTCTCGTCGACGAGGTAGAGACCGTACTCGTCCGCGAGTTCCAGCCACTGCGGATTGTTCGGGTAGTGGGAGGTGCGGACGGAGTTGATGTTCATCCGCTTGATGATCTCGATGTCCCGCACCAGGTCGGCGCGGGTGAGCGCGGTGCCGCGCTCGGGGTGCATCTCGTGGCGGTTGGTGCCGCGGAACGACACCGGCCGGCCGTTGATGCGCATCAGACCGTCCCTGAGCGCGAACTCGCGCAGCCCGACCCGGTGCGAGAGCGTCTCGGTCACCTTCCCGGCCGGGTCGCGCAGCCGGAGCACGGCGGTGTACAGATACGGCCGCTCGGCCGACCACAGCTTCGGATCGGGTACGGCCCTGGCGGCCTGCACGGTCAGCTCGCCGCCGGAGCCGAGGTCGGCGCTCAGCGGCAGGGGCCGCGGCCACACGGGGTGGCCGTCGGCGTCGTACAGGGCGCACTCGACGGTGTGCCGGCCGCCGCCCTCGCCGCCGTAGTCGCGCACGCTCGCGGTGACCTTCAGCTCCGCCGACCGGTAGCCGTCGCCGAGCGGGGTGTCCAGCTTGAAGTCGCGCAGGTGCACGCTCGGCGTGGAGTACAGGTAGACCGAGCGGAAGATGCCGCTCAGCCGGATCATGTCCTGGTCCTCCAGCCAGTCGCCGTCGGAGTAGCGGTAGACCTCGACGGCGATCTGGTTGGTGCCGGCCCTCAGGTGGTCGGTGATGTCGTACTCGGCGGGGGTGTAGGAGTCCTCGTGGTACCCGACGAGCTGTCCGTTGATCCACACGTAGTGCGCGGACTTGACGCCCTCGAAGTGCAGGAAGGTACGGCGGCCGGACCAGTCGCCGGGGACGGTGAAGGTGCGCCGGTACTGGCCGACGGGGTTGTAGCGGGTCGGCGCGGCGGGCGGCCGGGGGTTCTCGCCGAGGCCGTTGGGGCCCCAGTAGGGGTAGGTGATGTTGACGTAGATCGGGAAGTCGTGGCCGTGCAGCTGCCACACGGAGGGGACGGGGATGGTCTCCCAGTCCCGGTCGTCGAGGTCGGTGCGGTGGAAGTCGGCGTCCCGGTCGTCGGGGCGGTCGGCGTAGGCGAACTTCCAGGTTCCGTCGAGGCTCATCCGGTACGGCGAGGCGGTGCGGTCGGCCTTCAGCGCCTGGGCGAGGTTCGCGTACGGCATGAGCGTGGTGTGCGGGGGCTCGGTGCCCACCTGGAACAGGTTCATGTGGCCGTTCCACTCCGCGCGGTCGTCGGCCGCCGCCCGCGGGCCGGCGGCGTGTGCGGCGGTGGACGGGCCGGACAGGGCGAGCGCGCCGAGTACGGCGGCGGAGGACTCCAGGAGACGACGGCGGCTGACGACCGTGCGCTCGGAGCGGGCGGACGGGGACGCGTTCGGGTGCGGCATGACCGGGGCCTTCCTGACGACCGACACGCAACTCATGGTGACCGTGCGGCTACTGAGCCACCGTCACCCTAGAACCCGAACACTTTCCTATCAATGATTCTGTCGGAGTTTGTGTGATCCTGATGGGCCCTCGTCGCCCATCAGGATCAGCGGAGCGACGCGAACGGCTCACGCCGCGGGAGCGGCTACGCCTCCACCTCGGCCTTCACGCCGGCGAGCGTCGCCTCGATGCCGGTGCGCAGCAGGGCGAGCCGGCCGTCGATGATCTGCTCCTCGCGCTCCGGGTGCTTCTCCACGAAGTCGTTCAGCGGGCCGCGCCCGGGGCCGATGCGCATGCCGTGCCGCAGCCGGGTGGCGGCCCCGCCGGCGACCGGCTCCAGGGTGTACGTCCACCGGGCGAGCGCCTCTCCGTCCCGGTCGCTGTGCCGGACGACCTCCCAGGCGTAGGCGTGCGGCTCCTCGAGCACCGTGATGCGGCTGACGGTGCGCCACTCCCCTATGTGCTCGTTGTGGTTGCGACCGGAGAAACACACGCCGACGGCCGGCTCGCGCGCGCCGTCGAGCCACTCCACCTCCTGCAGCTCGGGGCTGTACCTCGCCGAGGTGGCGATGTCCGAGACGACCTTCCACACCTGTTCCGGCGCGGCCGCTATCTCGATCTCGCACTCCACCCCGGGTCCATCGGCAAGACGCATCGCTTCAACCTCCATGCAGGGAACGGCTCCACTCCGCGCACCGGTCAGCGATCACCGGCGCGGGGCGCGGCCAGGCTAGCGCGCGTCTTTGACGTGTCGTCAGCGGCCCTCGTTCCGCGAGGGCCGTGAGCCCCGGGGGCCGCCCTCGTCAGCCCAGCTGCCGGACGAACGCGTCGTACGCGCGGTCGTCGAAGAGGACGAAGCGGACCTCTTCCACCGCGGTGGGGGTGGTGCGGACGGTCTCGACGGCGATGCGGGCCGCGTCGTCCATCGGCCAGCGGTAGACGCCCGTGGAGATCGCCGGGAAGGCGACGGTCCTCGCGCCGAGCTCGTCGGCCACGCGCAGGGATTCCCGGTAGCAGGAGGCGAGCAGGCCGGAGCGGTCCTCGCTCGCGCTGTGGACCGGGCCGACCGTGTGGATCACCCAGCGGGCGTCCAGCTCGCCCGCGGTGGTGGCGACCGCCCGGCCGGTGGGCAGGCCCTTGCCGTAGCGCGAGGCGCGCAGCTTACGGCAGTCCTCGAGGATCGCCGGGCCGCCGCGGCGGTGGATCGCGCCGTCGACGCCTCCGCCGCCCAGCAGGGAGGAGTTGGCCGCGTTGACGAGGGCGTCGGCGCTCTGCCGGGTGATGTCGCCCCGGACCAGGGTGATGGTGGTCATTCCTGCCTCAGCCTCCTCCACACGGCCTTGGCCGCGTTGTGTCCCGACATGCCGTGCACGCCCGGGCCCGGCGGGGTGGCCGACGAGCAGATGAAGACGGCCGGATGCGGGGTGGCGTACGGGAACAGGGACAGTTTGGGGCGCAGCAGCGTCTGGAGCCCGGACACCGCGCCGGAGGCGATGTCGCCGCCGACGTAGTTGGGGTTGCGGGCGGCCAGCTCGGGCGGGCCGGCCGTGGCGCGGGCGAGCACGCGGTCGCGGAACCCGGGCGCGAAACGCTCCAGTTGGCGTTCCAGGGCGTCGGTGAGGTCTCCGGTCCAGCCGTTCGGGACGTGGCCGTAGGCCCAGAAGACGTGACGGCCTTCGGGCGCGCGGCTGGGGTCGACGACGCTCGGCTGCACGGTGATCAGGAACGGCCGGTCGGGGGCGCGGCCCTCGCGGGAGGCCGCGCGCAGCGCCGCGCCGATCTCCGCGCTGTCCGCGCCGATCTGCACGGTCCCGGCGGTGCGGGCCTCGGGCGCGGTCCAGGGGACCGGGCCGTCCAGGGCGTAGTCGATCTTGAAGGCGCCGGGGCCGTTGCGGAAGTTGTCGTAGTAGCGGCCGAAGCCCGCGATGCGGGCCAGGGCGGTGGGCGAGGTGTCGAAGACGTAGGCGCGGGCCGGGGGCAGGTCGTCGAGCCGCTTGACCTCGTAGTCGGTGTGGATGTCGCCGCCCAGGTCCGTCAGGTAGGCGGCGAGCGCGTCGGAGATCGCCTGGGAGCCGCCCCGGGCGACGGGCCAGCCGCGGGCGTGCGCGGCGAGCGCGAAGACCAGGCCGATCGCGCTGGTGGCGACCCCGCCGAGCGGGGCCATGACGTGCGCGACGAGCCCGGCGAACAGCGTTCTGGCCTTCTCGTCGCGGAAGCGGCGCGTCAGCCACGTGGACGGGGGCAGGCCGGCCAGGCCGAAGCGGGCGAGCGTCACCGGGTCGCGGGGCAGCGCGGTCAGCGGCAGGGACATGAAGTCGCGGACGAGGCCGTCCCAGCGGTACAGGAACGGCTCCACCAGCCGTCGGTAGGCTCCGGCGTCGCGCGGGCCGAAGGACGCGGCGGTCTCGGCGACCGAGCGGGCGAGCACGGCCGCGCTGCCGTCGGGGAAGGGGTGCGCCATGGGCAGCTCGGGGTGCAGCCAGTGCAGGCCGTAGCGCTCGAGCGGCATGGCGCGGAACGCGGGCGAGTTGACGGCGAGGGGGTGGGCGGCGGCGCACGGGTCGTGGTGGAACCCGGGCAGGGTCAGCTCCTCGGTGCGGGAGCCTCCGCCGACGGTGTCGCGGGCCTCGAACAGGGCGACGGAGAAGCCGCGGCGGGCCAGCTCCACGGCTGCGGTCAGTCCGTTCGGCCCCGCACCCACCACGACCGCATCGAGCATCGACGGCACCTTCGGACCCCTTCGTCAGCCGATGGCCTGCCTGAGGGGATCAGGATATGCCGGGGCACCGACAGCCCCGGCGGCGCGGTCGGCTGCCGCCGGCCGGCCCGTGGTCTTTGCCCCTGCCCGCGCGCCGCCCCGCCCACACGCCCCTTGCCGCAACCACGCCGCCCGCCCGTCACGCCCCTTGCGGCAACCGCGCCGCCCGTCCGTCTCGCACGCCCCTTGCCGCAACCGCGCACGGCGGCCGGCAAGTGCACCGCCCGGCCCTCACGCCCCCTGCGTCAGCAGCGCCCGTATCCGGCGGGCCGTGGCCGCGTCGCGGGCGGCGGTGAAGGGCAGGGCGTTGCCGCCGGTGACGCGGAACGGCTCGCCGGTGATCGTGAGGTGGGCACCGCCCGCCTCCTCGACGAGCAGCAGGCCCGCCGCGTGGTCCCACGCCGCTTCCCAGGAGAAGGCGACGGCGTCGGACTCGCCGCGGGCGACGGCCAGATACTCCAGCCCCGCCGAACCGCAGGCGCGCGGTGCGACTCCCGGCGTCCACAGGCCCAGCAGGGCCCGCTTCTGGTCGTCGGTGGTGTAGTCGGGGTGCGAGGTGGCGACCCGCAGGTCCTCGCCCGGGGCCGGCGCTCCGGCGTGCAGCCGCTGTCCGTCGAGGTGGGCGCCGCTGCCCCGCACGGCGGTGGCGAACTGGCCGCGGGCGGGTGCGAACGTCCACGAGGCCCGCAGGACGCCGTCCTGGGCGAGCGCGACCAGGGTGCAGAAGCCGTCGTCGCCGTGCACGAACTGCCGTGTGCCGTCGACCGGGTCGACGATCCACACCGGTGCCGCGCCCTGTATCGCCTCGTAGGTCGCCGGGTTGGCGTGCACGGCCTCCTCGCCGACCACCACGGAGCCGGGCAGCAGGGCGCGCAGGGTCTCGGTGAGATACAGCTCGGCCTTGCGGTCGGCGTCCGTCACCAGGTCGTGCGGCCCGCTCTTGACGTCCACCTCGTGGTCGGCGAGCTGCCGCCAGCGGGGCATGATCTCGGCCGCGGCGGCCGCGCGGACCGCCTCCTCCACGTCGGCCGAGTGGCGGGCGAGAAACTCCTCGATGGTTCCCGTGTCTTGGATCATGCCTCCATCACAGCATGCGGCACTGACATTCCTCACCCGGCCCGTGCACACCGGGTGGAATCGGCATGAACGTGCGGCTCCGCTCATCCCGCCCAGGGCCGCAGGGGTTCAGCGGCCCACCGCGTATCCCTGCATCCCCCGCGGGTTGGCCGCCGCCGACAGCACGCCGGTGCGCGGGTCACGGGCGACCGCGCACAGCCGGCCCTCGGACCAGGCCGGGCCGACGGTCACGTCATGACCGCGGCGGCGCAGCGCGGCGACGACGTCGGGGTCCGTGCGCGACTCGACGGTGAGGGCGCCCGGCCGCATGGCGCGCGGGTAGAAGGAGCCGGGGAAGCTGTCGTTGTGCCAGTTCGGGGCGTCGATGGCACCCTGCAGGTCGAGTCCGCCGCGCACCGGGGAACGCAGGGCCGCGGCGAGGAAGAAGTGCAGCTGCCACTGGTCCTGCTGGTCGCCGCCGGGGGTGCCGAAGGCGAGGACGGGCACGCCGTCACGCAGCGCGAGCGACGGTGTGAGCGTGGTGCGGGGGCGGCGGCCGGGCGTCAGGGAGTTCGGCAGGCCCTCCTCCAGCCAGGTCATCTGCAGCCGGGTGCCGAGCGGGAAGCCCAGCTCGGGCACGACGGGGTTGGACTGGAGCCAGCCGCCGCTGGGTGTGGCGGAGACCATGTTGCCCCAGCGGTCGACGACGTCGAGATGGCAGGTGTCCCCGCGCGTGGCTCCGTCGGTGCCGACCATCGGCTCGCCCGGCACCGGGGAGGTGACCGGCCCCGCGACGGTGGGCTCGCCGACGCCGAGCGCGGCCAGCGGATCGGGCCCCGGCGCCACGGTGGCGGCCACGCGCGCGTGGGCGCTCAGCCGTGGGGTGCGGCCGCCCGGGCTGCCGGGGCGCAGCTCGGTGGAGGCCGTGTCGCCGATCAGGGCCCGGCGTGCCGCGTTGTAGTCCTCGGACAGCAGCTCGTCGACGGGCACACCGGCGGCGTCGCCGTACCAGGCCTCGCGGTCGGCCATGGCGAGCTTGCAGCCCTCGACGAGCAGGTGGACGTAGTCGGCGGAGCCGTACGGCGGCAGCTCGGGCGGTAGCAGGGCGAGTTGCTGGAGCAGGACGGGTCCCTGGCTCCAGGGGCCGGCCTTGCACAGGGTCCAGCCGTTCCAGTCGTACGTCACCGGCGTCTCGTAGGTCGCGGACCAGGCGGCGAGGTCGGCGAGCGTGAGGGTGCCGGTGTGGCGCTCGCCGCTGGTGTCCCGCGTGGGCCGCCCGGCCTGCCGTACCAGCGCCTCGGCGATGAAGCCGGTCCGCCACACCTCCCGCGCGGCGTCGATCTCCGCGTCCCGGTCCCCCGCCCCGGCGACCTCGGCCAGCAGCCGCTTCCAGGTGGCGGCGAGCGCGGGGTTGCGCAGCAGCTCACCGGGCCGGGGCGCGCGGCCGCCGGGCAGATAGACCTCCGCCGAGGAGGTCCACTCCGTCTCGAACAGCTCCCGCACGCTCTCCACGGTCGCGCCGACGTTCTCCACGGGCGCGTGCCCGTGTTCGGCGTACCCGACGGCGTACTTCAGGACGTCGGCGAGGGACTTGGTGCCGTGGTCGCGCAGCAGCAGCATCCACGCGTCGAAGGCGCCGGGCACGGCGGCGGCGAGCGGGCCGGTGCCGGGGACGAGGTCCAGGCCGAGGCCGCGGTAGTGCGCGACGCTCGCGCCCGCCGGCGCCACGCCCTGCCCGCACAGCACCCGCACCTCGCCGCCGGCGGGGGCGAGCAGGATCGGCACCTCGCCCGCCGGCCCGTTCAGATGCGGCTCCACCACGTGCAGCACGAACGCCCCGGCCACGGCGGCGTCGAAGGCGTTGCCGCCGTCCTCCAGAACCGCCATGGCCGACTGGGAGGCCAGCCAGTGGGTGGAGGAGACCATGCCGAACGTGCCCTGCAGGGTGGGCCGGGTGGTGAACACGGGCGCCTCCTGGGCTCGGGGGTGTCTGCCGGGTGGATCGTACGAGCGTGATCGCGCCGCGGGAACACGGCGGTCGCCCGCGGCGTTGATCCCGTAGGCAGGATGGGAGGTCCCGTGCACGGTGAGTACAAGGTCCCCGGCGGCAAGCTCGTCGTCGTGGACGTGGACGTCGAGGACGGCGTGCTGCGGCACGTGCGCGTGGCGGGCGACTTCTTCCTGGAGCCGGACGAGGCGCTGGACGCGGTGAACGGCGCGCTGGAGGGCGCCCCGGCGGACACCGACGCGGCGGGGCTCGCGGCCCGCGTCGACGCGGCGCTCCCCGAGGGCACCGTGATGTACGGGCTCACCTCGGAAGGTGTCGGGATCGCGGTGCGCCGTGCCCTCGCGCACGCCACCGACTGGACGGACTACGACTGGCAGCTGATTCACGAGGGCCCGCAGTCACCGGCGCTGCACATGGCGCTGGACGAGGTGCTGACCGCCGAGGTGGCGGCCGGGCGGCGCCCTCCGACGCTGCGCGTGTGGGAGTGGGGCGCCCCGGCGGTGATCATCGGCAGCTTCCAGTCCCTGCGCAACGAGGTCGACGCCCACGGCGCCGCACGCCACGGCGTGCAGGTCGTGCGCCGGATCTCCGGCGGCGGCGCGATGTTCGTCGAGCCGGGAAACACCATCACCTACTCCCTGTCGGTGCCCGAGGCGCTGGTGCAGGGCCTGTCCTTCCAGGACAGCTACGCCTACCTCGACGACTGGGTGCTCGGCGCGCTCGGCGACATGGGCATCCGGGCCTGGTACCAGCCACTGAACGACATCGCCACCGACCAGGGCAAGATCGCGGGCGCCGCGCAGAAGCGGCTCGTGGCCCCGCACGGCGGGCCGGGGGCCGTACTGCACCACGTGACCATGTCGTACGACATCGACGCCGGCAAGATGGTCGAGGTGCTGCGCATCGGGCGGGAGAAGCTGTCCGACAAGGGGACCAGGAGCGCGAAGAAGCGGGTGGACCCGCTGCGCCGGCAGACCGGGCTGCCCCGCGAGGCGGTCATCGAGCGGATGATCGACTCCTTCCGCACGCGGTACGGCCTGACCGAGGGCAAGGTCACGGACGAGGAGCTGGCCCGCGCCGAGGAGCTGGCCCGCACCAAGTTCTCCTCGCCTGAGTGGACCGCCCGGGTGCCCTGAGCATCCCGGCAGGCGAGGCTTTTCGTACAAGTCCGGCACCCCTCGGCACGTGAGCGTCACCGCACCGGCACGGAGCGAGTTCGCCCTTCCGCCCCACAGGCAGTCATGTGACACTGTCGTCCCGTCCGCACTGCGGACGCCCCTCACAGCCTCCCCCCATGAGATGTGCGCCGTGCGTTTGCTTCCTCTGCCGCTCGCCCTGACCGCGCGCCTGTCCCCGGTGGCCGTGCTGGCCACGGCCGGCTGGGCCCTGTCGTCCGGCCCGCTCGCCCCTGCCCCGGCCGCCGGGCACGAAGCCGCACAGAACAAGACCGCCACCCAGTCGGCCACCGCCCCCTCGACGACGACGGAGACGAAGTCGTACGCCACGGCCCCCGCGCCCTGCACGAGCATCGGCACGAAGACCATCACCTCGCTGGTGCCCGGTGCCGGGACGGGCGGCAAGGAGATCCCTTCCACGGACGTGAAGCTGCGCCGCACATGTTCCTGGAACGCCCTCAAGGGCTACGACTACCGCTGGCTCGACGTGTCGTTCGAGATCCTGGGCTCCGGGGAGCAGGCGCAGAAGTCCTACCGGGAGCGCACGGCGGAGAAGAGCGGCGGCGGCGCCGTGCCCGGCCTCGGGGACGAGGCCTACTCGGTGGTGAACCTGACCACCGAGGACAAGCAGCAGACCCGGGAGGGCGAGGTGATCGCCCGCGCGGACAACGCCGTGGTGGTGATCACCTACAACGGCAGCGACTTCGAGACGAAGAAGGCGCCGAGCACCGACGAGATCAACAAGGGCGCGATCAAGGCGGCCAAGGAGGCGATGGCGGCGCTGAAGGGCGGTCAGTCCGGCTGACCGCCCCGTCGCGCGTTCACGGCTCGGCGTACGAGCGCAGGAACGAGACCACCGCCGCTCACACCTCGGCGTATGCGCGCCGGTGGCGTGGCAGCATCAGCGCCAGGTACACCACCAGCGACGTCGCGAGGCCCACGGCCCAGCCGTAGTCGGCGAGAGGGGCCAGCGCCGGGGTGGGGCGGCCGTCGATCAGCGGGTGGAAGTCGGCGCCGCCGACGGCCAGCACCCCGCCCGCCGTGAAGGCGGCCACGGCCCGCCAGTTCCAGCCGCGCGCGTACCAGTAGCGGCCGCCCGCCCGGTACAGGCCGGCGAGGTCGAGCCGGGCCCGGCGCAGGATCCAGTAGTCGGCGACGAGGATGCCGGCGACCGTGCCGAGCAGTCCGCCGACCAGCCCGAGCCAGGTGAAGATGTAGCCCTGCGGATCGGCGTACAGCTTCCACGGGCGGATCAGCACGGCGAGCACACAGGTGATCAGCGCGCCGGTGCGGAAACTCACCCGGCGCGGTGCGACGTTGGAGAAGTCGAACGCCGGGGAGACGAGGTTCGCCGCGATGTTCACGGACAGGGTCGCCACCAGGACCGTGACGAGGGCGTACAGCAGGCCGACCGTGTTGTCCGTCTTCGCCGCGAGCTGCACCGGGTCCCAGACCGGCTTGCCGTAGACCGCCTGCGAGCCGGAGGTGACCAGCACGGACAGGAACGCGAACAGGGTCATCGTGGTGGGCAGTCCGAGCGCCTGGCCCCACGTCTGCGCCTTCTGGCTGCGGCCGTAGCGGGTGAAGTCGGGGATGTTCAGCGACAGCGTGGACCAGAAGCCGATCATGCCCATGAGCGAGGGCGCGAAGAGTTTCCAGAAGTCGGCGCCCCAGCCCAGACTGGACGGCTGGTCGAAGAGCGGGCCGAGACCGCCCGCCTTGTCGCTCATCCACCACAGCATCACGAACGCGCCGACCAGCACGAAGGGCGCCGCCCAGTTCTCGAAGCGGCGGATCGTCTCCATGCCGCGAAGGATGATGGCGACCTGGAGCACCCAGAACAGCGCGAACGACAGCCACATGGTCCAGGCGTAGCCGGCGATGTGGGACGCCTGCGACCAGGAGGAACCGATCAGCTTCCCGGCCAGGAAGTAGATCGCCTCGCCGCCGATCCAGGTCTGGATGCCGAACCAGCCGCACGCCACCAACGCCCGCACCACGGCGGGCAGGTTGGCGCCGCGCACGCCGAAGGAGGCGCGCGCGAACACCGGGAAGGGGATGCCGTACTTGGGTCCGGCGTGCCCGGTGAGCAGCATCGGCACGAGCACGATCACATTGGCCAGGGCGATGGTGAACACCGCCTGCTTCCAGTCCATCCCGACGGCGATCAGGCCGGAGGCCAGCGTCCAGGAGGCGGTGTTGTGGGCCATGCCGACCCACAGCGCGCAGAAGTTGTACGTCGTCCAGGTGCGCCGCGCCGCCGGGACCGGCAGCAGGTCCCGGTTGGCGTAACGGCCGCCGGGCGGCTCGGCGTCCGGGGCGAGTTCCACGCGGCCGTCGGGCAGGGTGATCTGGCCGGTCATGGGTATCGCGGGGGGAGCGGTCTCGGTCATGGCAGCCCCATGGGGTGAGGTGGGTCGGGGTGTGTGCGGGCACCGGCCCCTCCTCCGGACGGCGGGGAGGGGCGACCAAGGGCTTGAGGCAGGGCTCAGGAGGCGAGCGCGGGGATGATGTGCTGCCCGTAGGCGTCGATGACGGCTTCCTGCGCGTCGTGCATGTCGTAGACGGCGAACTGGTCGACGCCCAGCGCGCGCAGCGCCCGCAGCTTCTCGAGGTGGCGCTCGACCGGGCCGATCAGGCAGAAGCGGTCGACGATCTCGTCGGGGACGAAGGCGGTGTCGGGGTTGCCGCTGCGTCCGTGGTGGGCGTAGTCGTAGCCCTGGCGGGCCTTGATGTAGTCGGTGAGTTCGTCGGGGACGGCCGCCGAGTGCTCGCCGTACTTGCTCACCAGGTCGGCGACGTGGTTGCCGACCATGCCGCCGAACCAGCGGCACTGCTCGCGGGCGTGGGCGAGGGCCTCGGGCGAGTCGTCGGCGGTGACGTAGGCGGGGGCGGCGACGCAGACCGTCACCTCGGACGGGTCGCGTCCGGCGGCGGTGGCGGCGTCCCGGACGGCCTTGACCATGTACTCGGTGAGATACAGGTCGGCGAGCTGGAGGATGAAGCCGTCGGCCTCCTCGCCGGCCATCTTCAGCGCCTTGGGCCCGTAGGCGGCCATCCACACGGGCAGTTCGGCGCCCGGCTTGATCCAGGGGAAGCGCACGACCGTGCCGCCGCCGAGGTCGGCCTCCCGGCCGCTGCCGAGGGCCCGGATGACCTTCATCGCCTCGCTGATCCGGGCGAGCGTGTTGGGTTTGCGGCCGGCGACGCGCATGGCGGAGTCGCCGCGTCCGATGCCGCACACCGTGCGGTTGCCGAACATGTCGTTGAGGGTGGCGAAGGTGGAGGCGGTGACTTCCCAGGTGCGCGTCCCCGGGTTCGTCACCATCGGTCCGACGGTCAACCTCCGTGTCTGGGCCAGGATCTGGCTGTAGATCACGAACGGTTCCTGCCACAGCACGGCGGAGTCGAAGGTCCAGCCGTGGCTGAAGCCGTTGTGTTCGGCCCGTTTCATCAGGTCGATGACCCGGGAGGCGGGCGGGTCTGTCTGCAGGACGAGCCCGAAGTCCATGGGCGCCACTCCTCGTTCGGCTAGTTCAGGTACTGACAGGTGGAGCGGGGAAGGTAGACGCCGTGACCGGCGTGCCCGGTGTACTCCCGCTGGTCGATGACGAGTTCACCGCGGGAGAGCACGGTCTCGACGCGGCCGGTGACCCGTGTGCCCTCGTACGCCGAGTAGTCGACGTTCATGTGGTGCGTCTCGGCGGAGATCACCTGCTCGGCGTGCGGGTCGTAGATCACCACGTCGGCGTCGGCGCCGGGCGCGATGGTGCCCTTCTTCGGGTACAGGCCGAACATCCGGGCCGGGGTGGCGCAGGCGATCTCGATCCAGCGGCGCCGCGAGATGTGCCCGTCGACGACGGCCTGGTGCAGCAGGTCCATGCGGTTCTCGACGCCCGGCAGGCCGTTGGGGATCTTGGAGAAGTCGCCCAGGCCCAGTTCCTTCTGGCCCTTGAAGCAGAACGGGCAGTGGTCGGTGGAGACGACCTGGAGGTCGTTGGTGCGCAGGCCCTTCCACAGCTGCGCCTGGTGCTCCTTCGGCCGCAGCGGGGTGGAGCAGACGTACTTGGCGCCCTCGAAGCCCGGCTCGGCGAGGTTGTCGGTGGACAGGAAGAGGTACTGCGGGCAGGTCTCCCCGAACACCGGCAGTCCCTCGTCGCGGGCCCGGGCCAGCTCGGCCACCGCCTCCGTCGCCGAGACGTGCACGACGTACAGGGGCGCCCCGGCGACCTGCGCGAGCCGGATCGCGCGGTGGGTGGCCTCGGCCTCCAGCAGTGCCTTGCGGACCTCGCCGTGGAAACGCGGGTCCCGCTCGCCGCGCTCCAGGGCCTGCTGGACGAGGACGTCGATCGCGATGCCGTTCTCGGCGTGCATCATGATCAGCCCGCCGTTGCCGGCGGAGCGCTGCATGGCGCGCAGGATCTGGCCGTCGTCGGAGTAGAACACTCCCGGGTAGGCCATGAACTGCTTGAAGGAGGTCACGCCCTCCTCCACCAGCAGGTCCATCTCCTTGAGCGTCTTGTCGTTGACGTCCGAGACGATCATGTGGAAGCCGTAGTCGATCGCGCAGTTGCCCTCCGCCTTGGCGTGCCAGGCGTCCAGGCCCTCGCGCAGGCTGTGTCCGACGCTCTGCACCGCGAAGTCGACGATCGTGGTCGTCCCGCCCCAGGCGGCGGCCCGGGTGCCGGTCTCGAAGGTGTCGGAGGCGAAGGTGCCGCCGAACGGCAGCTCCATGTGGGTGTGGGCGTCGACGCCGCCGGGGAGGACGTACTTCCCGGTGGCGTCGATCGTCCGCTCCGCCGTCCACGCCCCGGCGGCCGCGGTGCCGGAGGCGGCGAGGGCGGCGACGCGGCCGTCCTCGATCAGCACGTCGGCGTGGATCTCGTCGGACGCGGTGACGACCAGGCCCCCGCGGATGACGGTTCGGGTGCTCATGTCTGTGTCGCTCCTCCCGGTGGATGTGTGCCGGTCGTGGGTGGCTGGTCGCGCCCGCGCGGCGGTGGCCGCCGGCCGGGCCCGGCCCCGCTCTTCGCGGACGGGGCTCCTGGGGTGTTCACGGTGCCGTCAGCGGTTCGTACGCCCCGGGGGCCCGGTCGCGGTAGAACTGCCAGCGGTCGCGCACTTCCCGGAGCCTGGCCAGGTCCAGGTCGCGCACGACCAGTTCCGTCTCCTTGTCGCTCGCGACCTCGCCGACGAACTGCGCCTCGGGGTCGACGAAGTAGCTCGTGCCGTAGAAGTCGTTGTCGCCGAGGTCCTCGACGCCGACCCGGTTGATCGCGCCGACGAAGTACTCGTTGGCCACGGCCGCCGCCGGCTGCTCCAGCTGCCACAGGTAGCGGGACAGACCGCGCGAGGTCGCCGACGGGTTGAAGACGATCTCGGCGCCCGCGAGGCCCAGGGCCCGCCAGCCCTCCGGGAAGTGCCGGTCGTAGCAGATGTAGACGCCGATACGGCCGGCGGCGGTGTCGAAGACGGGCCAGCCGCCGTTGCCGGGACGGAAGTAGAACTTCTCCCAGAAACCCTTGACCTGCGGGATGTGCGTCTTGCGGTACTTGCCGAGGTAGGAGCCGTCGGCGTCGATGACGGCGGCGGTGTTGTACAGGACACCGGGCTGCTCCTCCTCGTACATCGGCAGGACGAGGACGATGCCCGCCTCCCGTGCGAGTGCCTGGAAGCGCCGCACGATCGGGCCGTCCGGGATCCGCTCGGCGTACGCGTAGAAGGCGGGGTCCTGGACCTGGCAGAAGTACGGCCCGTAGAACAGCTCCTGGAAGCACAGCACCTGGGCGCCCTGCGCGGCGGCGTCACGCACCGCCTGCTCATGGACCTGGATCATGGACTCCTTGTCGCCCGTCCACGCGGTCTGGAAGAGGGCGGCGCGGATCACTCGGCTCATCACGTTTCTCCGCTCGGTCGGTGTGCGGCGAGCGTAGAAAGACCGCGGGCGTGCGGTGAGGTGCACGGTGTCACGTCCGCGGGGGTGCGGCGTGTCACCGTGTCACCCTTCGTCTGGCGCATGTTTCACCGCCGTTTTCCCAGGTGGTCGTCCGTGTCAGGGGTGTTGCGCGTCGTGCGCGAGGAGGGCTATGTGCACCGAGGCGGCCTGTTCGAAGTCGTCCAGGTCCACCCCGAGGCGGGTCTGTATCGCTTCCAGGCGGCGGTACAGGGCGGGCCGGGAGACATGGTGGAGCTGGGCGGTGCGGGACTTGTTGCGGCCGGTGGCGAGGTAGGTGCGCAGCACGGCGAGCAGGTCGTCCTCGGCGGTGCCGAGCAGCCCGTCGAGCTCCCGCTCCGCGAAGGACTGCACATGCGGGTCGTCCCGCAGCAGCCGGATCAGGCCCCGCAGATGGACGTCCCGGAGGCGGACCACGGGCGGCAGGTCCAGGGCGGCCGCGGAGTCGGCGACGGCGTCGGCGACGTGCCGCGCCTCGCGCAGCCCGGCCGGTACGTCGTCCCAGGCGGTGCGCGGGTCGGCGGCGGCGACCACGGCCGGGGCGCGGTCGTCCGACGGGCCGGCGGGGTGCGTGGCGCGCAGCCGGGTCGCGAAGTGGGCGGTGAGCGCGTCGGCGTCCTGGTCGCGGGCGAGGCTGAGCAGGACGGCGGTGGTGCCGCCGGCGAGGTCCGCGACGAGGCCGGGCAGCCCCAGCAGCCGCAGGACGCGGTCGAGTCGGGCGGGTTCGCGGTCGCGTACGGCGAGCGGCACGAAGGTGCGCCGGTTGACCGGCAGCCCCGCGGCGCGCGCCCGGGGCAGCAGCTGCCGGGCCGGTACGACGCCGGAGACCAGGTCGGTGAGCAGGCTCTGAGCGGACTGCTCCTCCCAGGTGCGGGCGGCCGGCCCGGCGAGCATGCGGTGCAGGACGAGGGCCTCGGCGGCCCGCTCGGCGAGGAGGCGGCCGACGGCCGGGTCGCCTCGGTGCCCGCACAGCACGAGGCGGCCCCAGCGTTCGCCGCGCCCGCCGAGTTCGGCGCGGATCCAGCCGTCGGCGTCGGCGGCGCCGGCCTGGCGTGCGATGCGGTCCCAGTCGCGCAGCACGTCGTCCACCGCGGGCCGCTCCCCCGCCGTGGCCAGCACCCGGTGGGCGAGGTTGGTGACGAGGACGGGGCAGCCGCAGTGCCGGGCGATCTCGTCGAGGAGGCGTTGCAGCGGGGCACCGGAGGTGATCAGCGCGGTCAGCGCGGTGCGCACGGACTCCGACAGGCTGACCGCGGCGAACTCGCGCCGCACCAGCCGCGCCTGCACCTCTTCGGTCAGCTGGGCGAAGGGGAACGGCCGGTGCAGCACGACCAGCGGCAGTCCGCACCGGTCGGCCGCCCGGCGCATCACCTCCGGCGCGGCCGGGAACGCCCGCCCGAGGCCCAGGACGACCGCGGCGGCCTCGGCGCGGTGCAGGGAGCGGATGTAGTCGGCCTGCTTGTCCTCGTCGCCGGCGAGGAGCACGCCGGTGGTGAGCACGAGTTCGCCGCCGCTGAGCATCACGCCGACGTCGGGCGCCTCGGCGACGTGCACCCAGCGCACGGGACGGTCCAGCCGGCCGGCGCCGGCCACCACCTCGGGCTGCCCGGCGAGCACCCGCTCCAGGGTGAGGATCTGCCGTACCGACAGGGCCGGTTCCACGGGTTCCCAGGTGATGGTCATGGCGCCTTCCTCGATGCTGCCGCTCGGCTCACCGCTCACCCAGCCGCTACGGGAGGCTTCTCAGGGCGTCCTCGAGGATCGCGGCGCCCTCCTCGGCCTCCGCGACGGTCAGGGACAGCGGCGGTGCGATGCGCAGCGCGGAGGTGTTGTGCCCGCCGCCCTTGCCGATGAGCAGCCCTTGGGTGCGGCACGCCTCCAGGACGGCCGCTGCGGCCTGCGGGTCGGCCTCGTCGGTGCCGGGTTTCGTCAGCTCCACGCCGATCATCAGCCCGCGTCCGCGTACCTCCCGTACGGCCGGGACGTGGGCGGCGATCGCCCGCAGCCGCTCGATGAGCATGCCGCCGACGCGCCGGGCGTTGCCCTGAAGGTCGTGTTCCAGCAGGTAACCCAGGTTGGCGAGGCCCGCGGCCATGGTGACCTGGGTGCCGCCGAAGGTGGAGATGCTGTTGGCGTCCAGGCAGTTCATGATCTCGGCGCGGGCGATCACACCGCCGATGGACATGCCGTTGCCGATGCCCTTGGCGAAGGTGACGATGTCCGGCGGGCCGCTGCGGGCGTGCGCCTGCCAGCCCCAGAAGTGGTCGCCGGTGCGGCCCCAGCCGGTCTGCACCTCGTCGGCGATCCACAGCACACCCCGCTCGGCGAGCACCTCGCGGAAGGCGGCGTACAGACCGTCCGGCGGGGAGGTGAAGCCGCCGACGCCCTGGATCGGCTCGGCGATCAGCGCGGCGGGCGGGCGGGTGTGGCCGAGGAGGTCCGTCAGGTCGTCCACGCAGGCAGCGATGAAGTCCTCGTCGCTCAGGGAGGCGTACGGGCCCCGGGTGCGCACCCCGCCGTGCACGTACAGCGTCTGCAGCGGGGAGAGCGCGGTCGGCGACCAGCTGCGGTTGCCGGTGATGCCGACGGCACTGAACGAGCGGCCGTGGTAGCTGTTGCGCATGGCGAGGACGGTGTTGCTGCGCCGGTGCGTCGTCGCGAGCAGCAGGGCCGTGTCGTTGGCCTCGGTGCCGGAGGTGGTGAAGAAGACGCGGGCGTCGGGGATGCCGCTGAGTTGGGCGATCCGCTCGGCCAGCTCGACCATCGGGCGGTTGAGGTAGAGGGTGGAGGAGTGGATGATCCGCCCGGCCTGTTCGCTGACGGCCTTGGTCACCTCCGGCAGGGCGTGGGCGGTCATCGTCGTCAGGATGCCGCCGAAGAAGTCCAGGTAGCGGCGGCCGTCGGAGTCCCAGACATGGCGGCCCTCGCCGTGCGTGATCTCGATCGGGTCGTCGTAGTACAGCGCGAGCCAGTCCGGCATCACGCCGCGGTGGCGGGCGTACAGGTCGCTCACGGCTGCACCAGTCCTTCGTAGGCGTCGGGGCGGCGGTCGCGGTAGAAGGCCCACTGCTGCCGCACCTGGTCGATCAGGTCGAAGTCGAGGTCGCGGACGACGAGTTCCTCCTTGGAGTCGGAGGCGGTCCGGCCGACGAACTGCCCGCGCGGATCGACGAAGTAGCTCGTGCCGTAGAAGTCGTTGTCGCCGTAGGGCTCCTGGCCGACGCGGTTGATCGCGGCGACGAAGTACTCGTTGGCGACGGCGGCGGCGGGCTGCTCCAGCTGCCACAGGTAGGACGAGAGGCCGCGGTGGGTGGCGGAGGGGTTGTAGACCAACTGGGCGCCGTTGAGCCCCAGTTGCCGCCAGCCTTCCGGGAAGTGCCGGTCGTAGCAGATGTAGACGCCGACCTTGCCGACGGCCGTGTCGAAGACGGGCCAGCCGAGGTTGCCGGGCTTGAAGTAGTACTTCTCCCAGAAGCCCCGCACCTGCGGGATGTGGTGCTTTCTGTACTTCCCCAGATAGCTGCCGTCGGCGTCGATCACGGCGGCGGTGTTGTAGTAGAAGCCGGACTGCTCGACCTCGAAGACGGGCACGACGATCACCATGCCGGTCTCGCGGGCGAGCTCCTGCATACGGCGCACGGTCGGGCCGTCGGGGACGGGCTCGGCCCAGCGGTAGTGCTCGGGTTCCTGGACCTGGCAGAAGTACGGGGCGTTGAACACCTCCTGGAAGCCGATCACCTTGGCTCCCTGGCGGGCCGCCTCGCGGGCGTGCTCCTCGTGCTTCGCCACCATGGACTCGGTGTCGCCGGTCCAGGTGGCCTGGACCAGGGCGGCACGGACGACGTTCGCCATGAGCTGCTCCTTCGACGCGACGTCAGAGCCTCTACGCCCGTAGAAGCAGGCCGTAGAGGGACGAACGTAAGCCTCTCGGACGGGCTTGCCAAGACCATCGTCGCCAACCCGCTGAGTCGAGCGCGATTGACACTCCTGTGGGTGATGGGTGGGGCTGGTGGGGTGGATGTGGCGTTGTTTTCGGTACGTGGGTGCGTGTGTGTGCGCATGGGTGCGCGTGGGTGGCTTCGAGGCGGGCGTGGCGGCATCGGGCGCGGGCGTCGGTGGCTTCGATGGGGGTCAGTGGGCGAGGCCGGCGACGCGCAGGGCGTGCAGGAGGTCCCAGTGGCGTTCGTCGGTGACGTCCCGGGCGGCCTCGAGGAGCAGGGGCACGAGGAGCCGGGGGTCGGCGGCGGCGCTGCGGGCGGCTTCCTCGGGGCTGCGGACACGGACGTAGGCGCCGAGCAGCGCGCGCACCTCGCGGTGGCGTCCGGCCGTGTGGAGCGCGCGCACGGCGGCGCCGATCTCCTCGGCGGGCCGTGCGACGCCCTGCCGCAGGATGTGCTCGCCGTCGGCGTCCCGGCCCGCCGCGACGAGCGCGTCAGCGGCGGCGACGAGCCGTTCGGCGGACAGCGAGGCGGCTTCCCACAGCAGGGTCGTCCAGTCCGCACCGAGCCCGGCCCGGTGCAGCTCGGCGGCGAGCAGCGGGAAGCGGGCCGCGGGCCAGCGGGCGAGTTCGACGAGCAGGACGTGTGCGTCGCCGGTACGGCCGTCGGCGCGCAGCCGCGCGAGCCGGTCCACGGCGCCCTGGACCGCCCGGCGGTCGGCCCCGTCCACCGGCTCGGGCGCGGGTACCGCCTCGGCACCCTCCCCGGCCCCGGCGAACCGGGCCCCCCGCAGGCCACGGCCGGTACCGGCACCGGGAACCGGCACCTGAGCCGGCTGCGGCACCGGCACCGGCTCCGCGAGAGGCGCGGCGTCCCCCTCGTCGACGGCACCGGCGAACCGCGCCCCGCCACGCCGCCGCTTACGCGGCTTGGGGATGACGGGGGGTACCGGCCGCGCGGCAGCCTGAGCATCGACGGGAGGACCGCTGGGGGGCGGCAGGGGGCCGGGCGAGGCCGAAGCGATGGCCTGCGAGGCGGGCTGGGCGGGGGGAACGCCGGGCAGGGCAGGTGGGCCGTCGGCCGGTGCCGGTGGGCCGTCGGCCTGGGAGGGGGCACCGGCGACCCGGTGCGGTGCTGGCGGGGCATCGGCGGGCGGGGGCGTGACAGTCCCGGTACGGGCGTCCGGGAACGCGACGGGCGCGGACGACTGCGACGGCGCGAGGTCAGACAGGGCCCCGAAGGGCGCTGCGTGAGCCTCCCGCACCGGCCGGCCCACGGCACCGCCGACCGCCTGCGGCGCGCCCCCGACGGCGGCCGTGACGCCCCGGTCGCCCGGCTGCGGCCGGTCCTGCACACGAGCGCCCCGTGCCCCGCCCCCGGCCCCCGCCTCGTTCGCCGGCACAGGACCCCCGTCCCCATCGCCGACTCCAGCTCGCGCGCCGACGCCCGCACCGCCGACGCCCGCACCGCCGGCTCCAGCTCGCGCGTCAACGCCCCCCACGTCACCCCGGGGCCATGCGCCGGTGCCCTCCGCGTCGGCTTCGGTCTGGCCGTCGGCGTCCCCGACGCGTCCCCGGGCAGACCCGGTCACGGGCGCCGTACCCGCGGCACCGACGTCCGCCGTGAACCAGGGGTCGCCGTCCGCGGCGCGGACCACCGGCGGGTGGGCGCCGGGCGCGGGGCGGCCTGCTTGCGCGGGCGCGGCGCCGAGGGGGCCGTCGGCCCGGACGCCGCCGCTCCCCCCTGCCCCCTCCGTCGGCTGCCCCCGCTCCCGTCGCGCCATCCGTGCCCGCAGTTCCGCGCAGCGGGCGGTCGCGCGGTCGTGGTCGTCGCGGGACCAGGCGAGGTCGACGCGGAGGGCGTCGGCCTCCTCCCGGGTCGCCGCCGAGGCGAGCGCCCGGGTCAGGCCGGCGCAGCGCTCTGCGGCGTAGCGCTGTTCGCGGAGCATCACGTCGAGGCGGTCCGCGAGCGCCTCCCGGCCACCGGGACGGGCGTCGTACGCGGTGACCGCGGCGGCGTGCAGGGCACGGGCCCGCTCGCTCTCCCGTGCGGCGACCCGCGGACCGTGACGGGCGGCGAGATCCTGCAGCAGCGCCACGACCACGTCCCACGGCGGCACCTCGCGGCCCTCCCGGCACGCGCGCATGCCGTCCGGGTCGCGCTGCCAGAAGACGCCGCACCAGCCGTCGCCCGTGTCGAGACGCCCCAGCAGCGCGTCGAGGTATCCCACGAACTCCCGTACCGCACCCGGGAGCTGCTCCACCGCCATCGCCCGACTCCCGCCCGAGGGGATCACTCCGGGCCCGTAGCCAACACCCTTCGTGTTACGGCACGGCTACGCGGAGTTTTCGCCCGGGAGGCAGGGACCTCGGGCCACCGCTCGGGCAGCGGTGACGCTCAGGCCGCGGCGAGATCCAGACCCGCCTGCGCGCACCGGACGGCCAGCTCGTCCAGCGACAGCCCGAGCGCGCCGGCCAGCGCGGCCACGGTGAAGAACGCCGGCGTCGGCGCCCGTCCGGTCTCGATCTTCCGCAGCGTCTCCGCGGAGATCCCGGCATCCGCCGCGATCCGCGTCATGCTGCGCTCGCCGCGGGCCTCGCGCAGCAGCCGCCCGAGCCGCTCGCCGCGCTCGCGCTCTTCGGGTGTGAGAGGGGTGCGTACCATGGCACCCATTCTAATACCGGTATAGTAATTGGCATGGTGGAACTGAAGACGGACACGTCGATCGACGCGATGTACGAGGCGGGCCAGGTGGTCGCCCGCGCCCTGACGGCCGTACGGGAGGCCGCGGACGTCGGCGTCTCCCTGCTGGAACTGAACGAGCTGGCCCACGACGTGCTGCGCGAGGCGGGCGCCACATCGCCCTTCCTGGGCTACCGGCCCTCCTTCGCGCCCACCCCGTTCCCGGCCGTGCTCTGCGCCTCCGTGAACGACGCGATCGTGCACGGCATCCCCACGGCGTACCGGCTGCGGGACGGCGACCTCCTCTCCGCCGACTTCGGCGCCGAGCTGAACGGCTGGGTCGGCGACTCCGCGATCAGTTTCACGGTGGGCCGCCCGCGCCCGGCGGACCTGAAGCTGATCGAGACCGCCGAGCGCGCCCTCGCCGCCGGCATCCAGGCGGCCGTCGTCGGCAACCGCATCGGCGACATCGCCCACGCCATCGGCACGGTGTGCCGCGCGGCCGGTTACGGCATCCCCGACGGCTTCGGCGGACACGGCATCGGCCGCCGTATGCACGAGGACCCGGGCGTGCCCAACGAGGGCCGGCCCGGCCGCGGCCTGCCCCTGCGCCACGGCATGGTCCTCGCGATCGAGCCCATGCTGATCGCCGGCGGCACCGACGGCTACCACGAGGCCCCCGACGGCTGGACCCTCCGTACGAACGACGGCACCAGGGCCGCCCACGCCGAACACACGGTGGCGATCACGGACAGCGGACCGCGCATCCTCACCCAACGCTGAGGTCACCCACCCCGGGGGCTCGGGGAACCGCGCGACCAGCCCCCACCAACGGCAGCCGCCCGGCAAGCCGCTCCACCCGAGGCACGTGCGCATCCTGGGCCAAAAGGCGCACCCCCGCAGAACATGCCATCGTGGGCATGACCGACCCCACCCCCGGTTACCCGCCTCCGGTACGTCTCAGCGAAGGAACGGAGCGCCATGACCAGCGGCTACCTCGGCCCGGAGGGCGACCCCTTCGGAGAATTCCTCGCCCGCTTCTTCGGCGGCCCCCGCCCGGGACCCCGCCAGATCGACATCGGCCGTCTGCTCAGTCAGCCCGCCAGGGAACTGGTGCGGGGCGCCGCGCAGTACGCCGCGGAGCACGGCAGCCGGGACCTGGACACCGAGCACCTGCTGCGGGCGGCGCTGTCCAGCGAGCCCACCCGCAGTCTGCTCAGCCGGGCGGGCGCGGACCCTGACTCGCTGGCCTCGGAGATCGACGAGCGGTCGGGCCCCGTCCAGCACCCGCCCGGCGAGGCGCCCGCGCCGACCTCGCTCTCCCTCACCCCGGCGGTCAAGCGGGCGCTGCTGGACGCGCACGAGATGGCGCGCGCCGGCGGCGCCGGCTACATCGGCCCGGAGCACGTGCTCAGCGCGCTGGCCGCCAACCCGGACTCGGCCGCCGGGCACATCCTGAACGCGGCCCGCTTCGCCCCCTCGGGCCCGCCGTCGGCGCCGGAGGCCCCGCAGATGCCCCGCTCCGAGCGGGCGCGGCCCACGGGCACGCCGACCCTGGACAAGTACGGCCGGGACCTGACCGACCTGGCACGCCAGGGCCGTATCGACCCGGTGATCGGGCGGGACACGGAGATCGAGCAGACGATCGAGGTGCTCTCCCGGCGCGGCAAGAACAACCCCGTGCTGATCGGTGACGCCGGCGTCGGCAAGACCGCCATCGTGGAGGGGCTGGCCGAGCGCATCGCCGACGGGGACGTGCCGGACATCCTGATCGGGCGGCGGGTGGTCGCCCTGGACCTGACCGGGGTGGTCGCGGGCACCCGCTACCGCGGTGACTTCGAGGAGCGGCTGAACACCATCGTCGAGGAGATCCGCACCCACTCCGACCAGTTGATCGTCTTCATCGACGAACTGCACACCGTCGTCGGCGCCGGGGGCGGCGGCGAGGGCGGCAGCATGGACGCGGGCAACATCCTCAAGCCGGCCCTGGCCCGCGGCGAGCTGCACATCGTCGGCGCGACCACGCTGGAGGAGTACCGGCGCATCGAGAAGGACGCGGCGCTCGCCCGCCGTTTCCAGCCGATCCTGGTGCCGGAACCGTCCGTGCCCGACACCATCGAGATCCTGCGCGGGCTGCGCGACCGCTACGAGGCCCACCACCAGGTCCGCTACACCGACGAGGCGCTGGTGGCGGCCGTGGAGCTGTCCGACCGCTATCTCACCGACCGGCGGCTGCCGGACAAGGCGATCGACCTGATCGACCAGGCCGGCGCGCGCGTGCGGCTCCAGGCCCGCACCAAGGGCACGGACGTACGGGCCATGGAGCGCGAGGTCGAGCAGCTCGCCCGGGACAAGGACCAGGCGGTCGCGGACGAGCAGTACGAGACGGCCACGCAACTGCGCGACCGCATCACCGAGTTGAAGCAGCGGATCGCCGAGGCCGGCGACGGGGAGGCGGACGAGGGCCAGAACCTCCAGGTCACCGCGGAGGCGATCGCCGAGGTGGTGTCCCGGCAGACCGGCATCCCGGTCAGCAGCCTCACCCAGGAGGAGAAGGAGCGCCTGCTGGGCCTCGAGCAGCATCTGCACCAGCGGGTCGTCGGGCAGGAGGAGGCGGTCGCCGTCGTCTCGGAGGCGGTGCTGCGCAACCGCGCCGGCCTGTCCGCCCCGGGCCGGCCGATCGGGTCCTTCCTCTTCCTCGGTCCGACCGGCGTCGGCAAGACGGAGCTGGCCCGGGCGCTGGCGGAGGCGCTGTTCGGCAGCGAGGACCGCATGGTCCGCCTGGACATGAGCGAGTACCAGGAGCGGCACACCGTGTCCCGGCTGGTCGGCGCCCCGCCCGGGTACGTCGGCCACGAGGAGGCCGGACAGCTCACCGAGGTGGTGCGCCGGCACCCGTACTCGCTGCTGCTGCTCGACGAGGTGGAGAAGGCGCACCCGGACGTGTTCAACATCCTGCTGCAGGTGCTGGACGACGGCCGGCTGACCGACTCCCAGGGCCGGACGGTGGACTTCACCAACACGGTGATCGTGATGACCAGCAACCTGGGGTCGGAGGCCATCACGCGGCGCGGCGCCGGCATCGGGTTCGGGGCGACCGGCACGGACGCCGACGAGGAGGCGCGGCGCGAGCAGATCCTGCGGCCGCTGCGCGAGCACTTCCGGCCGGAGTTCCTCAACCGGATCGACGAGATCGTCGTCTTCCGCCAGCTGACCGGCGAGGAACTGCGCCAGATCACGCAGCTGCTGCTCACGCAGACCCGCCGGCTGGTGCAGGCGCAGGGCGTCACGGTGGACTTCACCGACGCGGCCGTGGACTGGCTCGCCGAACGCGGCTACCAGCCGGAGTACGGCGCCCGGCCGCTGCGCCGCACCATCCAGCGGGAGGTGGACAACCAGTTCTCCCGGCTGCTGCTGAACGGCACGATCAGCGAGGGCGGCCGGGTGACCGTCGACGTCGAGGACGGGCGGCTGGTGTTCCGCACGCAAGCGCGGCCCGCTCCCGAGCTGTAGAGCGCGACGGCCGTCGGCCCGGTGACAGGGCCGACGGCCGTCACGTCGGC